>CADBRM010000022.1 GCA_902797085.1 uncultured Methanobacteriaceae archaeon | reverse complement strand
TGTCATTTAAGTTATATAAATGTAACTCTTAAAAAAATAATTAATTAAGGTGAAAATCATCAGTTAAGGCAATTTCCATCCTTAAGGCTCACACCAAAAGAAAAAGGTTATCTTAAATTGTAAATGGATACTGTGGCTCTGTTTTTAAACAGCACATAAATCGGTATCAGAACTATTATGAAAACAAAGTATGCTATTGTCAGCAATACTAACAACAGGGTAAACAGTATTGTTGATATGTTGCTAAGGAGCATTATCAGACCTACAACCATTACAGTTACTCCTATTATTCCAAGAACAATTATGAATGTTGCTATTATCAGCTCGATGTATGTTACTCCTACAGATTTTAGTATATTGATGATTTTTGAAAAGTTAAATCCTTCTTTAATTGATCCTGATTCAACCATGCAAATACTGGCTATTTGTGAAATGTAATAACTGATAACAGTCAGTATTACCAGGAGTATCAGTACATAAGTGTAGTTAATGTGCTTAATGTTTGGTATAACTGTTAATATGATTAATTCCGGCAGATAATATACTATCTTAAGTATTAAAAGTTTCAATCCTTTTAAAAACATTTCAGGGTTTAATGTTATGTCCGATAGTTTGTCCTTGTTGTTGATTATTCCATTTAAACAATTTTCTATAATATGATAGGAATAGGCTTCAATAAAAACCAATGGAAACAGCAATATTCCCAGATAATATATGATTATCTGATTTCTGTTGGTTCCTACATATTCCAACCCATCCTTTAATATATCAAATATCATTCCGTTCATTCTCCTCCTCTTCAAATAAAAAAACATCTTCTATATGCTCTTTGTTTAATAATTTTGTTATATTATATGCAACTAGTAGGGATGGGTTGTATTTTCCATTCTCAAGGGCATTTATGGTCTGTCTTGAAACTCCAACTTTTTCTGCAAAATCCTTCTGGGTAATTCCCATCTCTTGTCGTAGATATTTTATTTTTGTTTTCATAACATTATCCCAAAATAGTCTATATATACTAATTTATCTTTAAAAATATAATAAGATTTTATCTAAAAAAAGATATTATAGTGGAATATCTTTTTTTGTAAAATACAGGTATGATACTGTTAAACCAATCAGAAATGTAATTAATATAATCATATGGGATATTGTATAGTTATTGGTGTATTGGGCTATTTCTCCGCTAGCTATCAGATATGGACTTGACCATGGAAAGTAGATTCCATATTTGTGTGATTCAACAATCATGTTTGTAAAAGTTAATACGGCTCCTCCTATCATTGCAGGAATCATGTTTGTGATTAACAGTGAAATGAATACCAATGGTGAAAAGGACAAAAACAGCAATATATTGCAGTACAGCAATTCTTTGAAACTGTCAAGCACTATATTTGCGGTTAATCCTGTTGCTCCTGTAGCATATCCGAACAGCACTGCTGAAATGCTTGATACTACCGTAATAATTAATATCCATACGAGAAACATCAGATATTTGCTCAGTATAAACTTTCCTCTTGAAGTCGGTGCTGTTAGTATGGTTTTTAATGTATGTTCGTTGTATTCCCTTCCGAAAAGGTAGGAAATTATGATGGTAAACAGCAGTATGGCAAATATTACACTCATGTACATGTTTACATTAGTAAGAAAGGTTTGAAATGTTATTGTTTCTGAAAATTCACCGAATTCCTCTGCCAGAAATAATAGGAATGAAGGAAATATTGCTCCCAATATTGTTAGAATAAATATTTTTGATCTTTTTAGTTTAATAAACTCTAATTGTATGTAGCTTAACATTTTATCACCTATGCAGTTATTTCGCTTTCTGTACTGATTATTCTTGTAAAAAATTCTTCCAGATTCTCTTCTGTCAGATTGATTTTTTGTACTTTAATTCCGTTTCTTACAAATATCTCGTTTATACTATCTCTAAGGTTTAGATTAGTGTATAACCGGATGTTTTCTCTTTCTTTTATTTTAACTATCTGATAGTCAATATGTTCCTGCATACCTATTTTTTCCAGTATTGTCTGTGCCTTGCCTGTGTCTGATACTTCAAAGTCCACGCTTTTGTTTAATTTGTTGTATAATTCGTCTTTGTTTAGTTCTGTTATCAGTTTTCCGTTATCTATTATTCCGATTACGTCTGCTATGTTTTCGATTTCACTCAGTATATGGCTTGAAATTAGTATTGTTGTATTATTTTCTATTGACAATTTTTTTAGAAGGTCCCTGATTTCTTTAATTCCTATTGGATCGAGTCCATTTATTGGTTCATCCAATATAAGCAAATCGGGTTTATGCATTATTGCTGATGCTATTCCCAGTCTTTGTTTCATACCTAATGAATAATCTCTGTATTTTTTATTTTTTTCGTTGTCTAATGATACTAACTCCAGTATTTCATTTATTCTTTCTTTAGAGTAGTTTTTTCTTATTTTTGAGATTATCTTTAGATTTTCTTCTGCAGTTAGATTTTCATAGAATCCGGGGGTTTCAATTATTGATCCGATTTTCCTGTATGTCTCTTGGTTTGGTGCATTGTTGAATAATAATATTTCTCCACCAGTTTTGGATGCCAAATTTAGTAGCATACACATTGTTGTTGTTTTTCCGGCCCCGTTTTTTCCGAGTAGGCCATAAATTTTTCCTTTCTCCACATTCATGTTGATGTTATCGACTACTGTCTTGTCTTTATATTTTTTTGTTAAGTTTTTAGTTTCAATCACATATTCTGTCATAAAATAACCTCTTGCAGTTATTTTTTCTGCTTTTGTATGTAATTGTGCACAATAATTTTTGATATCAAAATGTAATATATTTTTTACAAAAGTAAAATATTTTTTACATATGTAAAGATTGTTTGACATCGTATATAAAGATATGTAAAAAATATGCGACATTATCTTTTTACAGGAAACATAATAACGGGAGTATAAAAAGCATTATTATTTCCTGTTTTCATAAAAAAAAGTTTTACGTAATATCTATTAATAAAAAAGGGAGAAACGATAATTAAAAAATAAATCAAGGTCGTTTAGTCATTTTTTGAAATTAATAATATTTTCATAATTCGAAATATTTCAAGTAAAGTTAAAATTAAAAATAATCTAAAGGGGGTTAAGTAAGAGAAAATTTATTCTTCTGCTGCTCCACCAGTTAAACTTGTGATTATAATGTTTACTGGGTTAGCTGCATCAGTAGCATCATTATCTCCGGTTGAAGTGAATGTAACAACGTAGTTTTTATCATTGTATGTGAAAAGATATCCTGATAAGTTTAAGGATTCTTTGGTGAATTTTTGTTCAATAACATCTACACCGTTAATTTGTATGGTTTCTTGTGAAACAAATTCTGCTCCACCTGCTACTTGAGTTTCTTTAGCTTGATCTGCATCTGCTGTTGCATCAGGTATTACAGTAATAACGGTTTGTTGATCTTCTGTTGCTAATGTAAATATTCCACTACCTGTATCTAAAATACTGTATCCTTCTGGAATAGGTACTGTTGTTCCATCGGATAAGGTTCCATCTTCAGCAAATACTGCTGAAAAACTACATGTTAGCATTCCTGCAATGAGTAATGCTATTAAAATTTTATTTAATCTCATTTTAATACCTCTATCTATAATTATATGATAATTTATATTAGGTAAGATATATCCTTTTTCATTATTATTATATAAATTGGATTAATATTCAATCTTTTCTTATATAATAATTGTTAACCTGACATGTACCATTCTTTGGTATTGTTGATAATTTTTACCAATGTTAACATGATAGGTACTTCTATGAGTACTCCTACTGTTGTTGCCAGTGCTACTGGGCTTCCAATTCCGTAAAGAGCTATTGCAATTGCCACAGCCAATTCAAAGAAGTTACTTGCACCAACCATTGACCCAGGTGCTGCAACATTCTGTGGAATTTTCAAGAATCTTGCAAGTGTGTATCCTACTGTGAATACAAGGAAGATCTGTATTGTAAATGGTATTGCTATGAGTATGATGTCCTGTGGACTTGTAAGTATAAGGTTTCCCTGGAAAGAGAATATGAAAATCAAGGTTAATAATAATCCTATCGTTGTAATATTGTTGAATTTTGGTATAAACTGATTTTCTAAATAATCAAGTCCTCTGTTGCTTGTAAAGTATTTTCTTGTGATTATACTTGCAATAAATGGTATTACTACGAATAATATTACGGATAATAGTAATGTATCATATGGGATGGAAATATTTGATATTCCCAGTAAGTATGTTACTATTGGCACATATGCAAATAGTATAATTATATCGTTTGTTGCCACCTGCACTAGTGTATATGCCGGATCACCATTGGTTAGTTCACTCCATACAAATACCATAGCGGTACAAGGTGCTGTTCCAAGGAGTACTGCTCCTATGAGGTATTGTGTTGATAGTTCAGGTGTCATGATTCCCTGGTATATCATTGTAAAGAATATCAATGAAATTATGTACATACTGAAAGGTTGTAGTAACCAGTTAACACACCATGTTAGTACTATCCCTTTAATATTGTCTTTAACTTTTAATATTGATTTGAAATCAATTTTTAACATCATTGGATATATCATAATCCATATGAGTATTGCCATGGGTATGGATATCTGTGCGTATTCGAATTTGTTTAGAAATTCCGGTATTGCTGGCAGGTATTGGCTTATCAAGATACCTATTATCATACAGATAATTACCCAGACAGTCAGGTATTTATCAAAGAAGCTTATCTTTGCATTTTCACTCATTTTCGTTACGCTCCCTTTATTTATTTGGATTTAATTTTTTTAGGAATTTTTTATATTAATTTTCTTCTAAAATTTTTTCAGTAATTATTGTGGCTGATTCCACCATTTTTGGACAGAATTCAGTGAATAAATTATTATCTAATGCGTACTGAATTCCTTCTTCTGTAGAAATGTCA
>CADBRM010000021.1 GCA_902797085.1 uncultured Methanobacteriaceae archaeon | reverse complement strand
TTTTTTTTATACTTTTATTATTTATTTCTTTTTGATATAATTCTTTAAATATTTCTGCTCTGTAGATAACCTTTCTTTGAGTGAAGTAGGGCATTACCCAAATATGTCATTCATATGGAGGGAAATATTTTATTTCAATGTTATCCTAAATTTCATTCAACACAGAATATTGTTTACTCATATTAAACAATAAGCGTTTTCATATGATTCCTGAGTAATTGCCACAAAGAAACAATAGTAATTGTAACAGGCAATTCTCCGGTAAACCATCTCTTCATAACATAATCTTTCATTTTTTGTACGATAACAAATAAAACCAATCTTCGACAAACGAATATGGTTATATTCAATACTAACAGATTTACTGACGTTCTGAGTATGGTACGATTGAACCGGATTCTTCTTACTATTAAATCGATGAAAATCACTAATATGATTGAAAAATATGTCATATTCACTTTCTAAATTTCTCAATAAATGAATCAAAGAATTAGCATTAACTTCCTTTAGCCACATTTTTTCATTCTTCAACCCACTAATCTTAGGAGAACACTCATTATACGACAAATATTCTCCAAACAACTCATATTCAACCTTTTTCTCAGACCAAAAGTATTAAAAACATAAACGACAACAATCAAACTGCCTAATAAAAAAAATTTTCTGAAAAACTCTCGGATAAATTCTAACAACACAACTCTTATACATAACTAAATATTAACACATCAAAAAACATATACTAACAAAACAAATAATAAATAGCTTTATTGGTGTAATTAATAAGTTTTATTTAAAATTATTAAAATTATTTAAACATTATCTTAAAAGTAATAATATTGGAAACATTTTTGAAGGAGTTCTACAACAAATATATAAAAAAAGTTGGGGTGATGGGAAGGGAGGGGTTAATGTTGTAATGAAGATACATTTATATTTAGACTTTCTGCTTCTGGTAATTTAATGTTCAATGCTTCTGTAAGTACATCTTCGATTGTTTTCATTGCTTTGAATTCCAGTTCATCTTTAACTTCATTTGGAACGTCATCTAAGTCTTTCATGTTGCGTTCTGGGAGCAGTACTGTTTTTATTCCTGATCTGTGTGCTGCTATTACTTTTTCTTTTATTCCACCTACGGGTAGTACTCGTCCTGTTAATGATATTTCTCCGGTCATTGCTAGTGTAGAACTTACAGGAATTCCTGTTATGAGTGAAGCCAGTGTTGTTGTCATTGTTACTCCGGCTGAGGGTCCATCTTTTGGTATTGCTCCTTCAGGTACGTGTATGTGTATGTCATGTTCATCATATGTGGAGTCTTTAAGGAGTTCGGCTAACCTTGATTTTATTAGGCTCTGTGCTATTTGTGCAGATTCTTTCATTACATCCCCTAGTTTTCCCGTTAGTTTTAGTTTTCCTTCACCGGGTGTTAGTGCAGCCTCGATATATAATATGTCTCCACCCACTGGTGTCCATGCGAGTCCTGTAACTACTCCTGCAGGGTTTTCTTCAGGTACTAATTCGTAGTGTGCTTTTTCGTGCCCTAGAATGCCGTATAACATTCCTGGTGTTACTATGTAGGGTAATTTAACATTTTCTACTACAATTTTTTCCGTAGTGTGTCTTGCTATTGCTTCTATTTGTCGTTTTAGGTTACGTACTCCAGCTTCTCTTGTGTATTTCTCGATGAGTGTGGTGATGGTTTTTGGTGTGATTATTAGATCATCATTTGTTAGTCCGTGATCCTCCAGTACTTCTGCTATTAGGTGTTCATTTGCAATGTGTTCTTTTTCTACTTTTGTGTAACTTTCTAGTTCTATTATTTCCAGCCTGTCTTGTAATGGTCCCGGTATGTCTGATAAGGAGTTTGCTGTTCCTATGAAGAATACATCGGATAGGTCGTATGGTACTTCCAGGTAATGGTCACTGAATGAATTGTTTTGTTCCGGATCAAGTACTTCTAGTAGTGCACTTGTAGGGTTTCCATTTATGGATGCTGTCATTTTGTCAATTTCATCTAAAACAAATACGGGGTTTGTCTTTCCAGCCTTTTTCATTCCATTGATAATTCTTCCAGGCAGTGCACCTAAGTATGTTCTTCGATGTCCCCTAATTTCTGATTCATCTTTTACTCCGCCAAGACTTGCTCTTACATAGGGACGGTCTAATGCTTCGGCAATACTCCTACCTAGACTTGTTTTTCCAGTTCCCGGAGGACCAACAAGTAATAATATTGAGCCCTGTTTTTCTTCTTTCATTTTAAGAACTGTCAGGTGTTGTATTATTCTTTCTTTAACCTTTTCTAATCCATAATGGTCTTTGTCTAATTGTTCCTTGGCTTTGTGGATGTCTATTTCCACATTTGTTTCTTTGTGCCATGGTAGGTTGAGTATTGTGTCAAGATAATTTCTTATGATATTCTCTTCAGAGTTGTTTTGTCCTTGTCTTTCAAGTTTATGCAGTTCTTCCAGTGCGGCTTTTTCTACTTCTTCAGGTAGTTCTGCCTCTATTATACGTTCTCTGTATGTTTTATGGTCATCTGTTTCATCAGTCATGTCCAGTTCTTCTTGTATCATTTTCATTTGTTCTCGGAGTAATGATTGTTTGTGTGTTTCACTCATTTTCTTGTTGAGTTTCTTTGCTATCTCCATTTGTATTAGCATTGCATCCTTCTGTTCAAGCAGTAATTGTACAACGGTTAATGCTCTTAATTTTGCTGATTGCATTTCCAGTAGTTCCTGTTTTCTTTCAAGTGTTACTCTGATGTAGGGAAATACTTCTGCCACTTTTTCTAATGTGTCCAGTTTTCCTACTATTTGTTGAGCGTAGATTTCTGAGTTTGGTATTAGGTTGCTTATTGTTAGTACTGCATCGTTAATATTTTTGTTTATTTCTATGGATTCTTCCTCTGTTAGGTTTATTTCTTCTTCTATAATTTTATAGGTTCCACGGAAGGATCCTTCTTCAGTTTCTTGGATATTTTCAACAAATACTTTGTCCAGTACTTTTAATTCTAATTGGTATTGGTCTGGTTCTTCCTGTATGTTTTTTAGTTGAAGTACTACTCCTATGTCATGGAATTCTACACTATCATCTTCTTGTGTTGGTAATTTCTTTGGTGTTACTACGATTCCCATTTGATTTTCGTTCACTGTTCTTAGAAGGTTTTCTGTGTGTGGTTTGTCTAGTTGTATTGTCATATCTGTATGTGGTAACAGTACTGTGTTGGGTATTATTAGAATAGGTAGCTCATTTTTGTTATTCGCGGTTATGTTTTCTGTACCTACTTGTTTTTGGATGTCTGTTATTATTTCATTATTCTTTCTTAGTGCTTGTGTGAAGGATAGTTTATCATTGGTCATTTAACATTTCACATCCTTATTTATTTTCCTTTTCTTTTATTATGGACTTTGTAGAAAAAACCTAAAGCAATACAATCAGTAGTGATGATTTTTATAAGAATCTGTGTATTGCAATAGTCAAAGTATTGCCCGAATAAAGTTTATATCGGTTGTTATGTTTACTTTTTTTATAAACTCTTTGTTTTTTTAACAATAAATCTTTGCTGAAACAAATGTTTTTAAGTTTTGTTATTCTTTTTTTTAACCATATGTTTATATGGATGGATGGTTTTCCGGGGATTGCCACTACAAATTGTTATTCTTGGCAGACGACAATTAGGTATGAATATTATGAAAACATCCTGTTGTTTTATATGAGTAAATAACATGTGTATGATGAAAATAGGATATGTTGAAAT
>CADBRM010000020.1 GCA_902797085.1 uncultured Methanobacteriaceae archaeon | reverse complement strand
TATAATAACTATTGGAGCATGAAAAAAATGAAAGGAATTATATTTGTAATTGATGGAATGGGTGATCGCCCAGTTAAAGAATTAGATAATCAAACACCTTTAGAAAATGCAAAAACTCCTTACATGGACAAAATGGTTGAAGAAGGTATAACTGGAATTATGGACACTATAAGACCAGGTGTAAGACCGGGTAGTGACACAGCACACCTTACCCTACTAGGCTACAACCCTTATGAAGTATACACAGGACGTGGACCGTTTGAAGCAGCAGGAGTACATGTACCTGTAGAACCGGGAGACATTGCATTTAGATGTAACTTTGCTACAGCAGAAGATGACTTAACTGTTATTGATAGACGTGCCGGCAGAATTAGTTGTGGAACTGATAAAATTGCAGATACCATTAATCAAATGAAAATTGATGATAATGTAGAAATTATCTTCAAAGAATCAGATGCACATAGAGCAGTATTAGTTCTTAGAGGAGAAGGATTATCCGATCAAATTACAGACGCTGATCCAAAACATGAAGGTAACAAACCTAAAAAAGTTAAAGCATTAGACGACTCTGAAGAAGCAAAATACACAGCAGAAATTGTTAACAAATTTGTAGAAAAATCCTATGAAATGCTTAAAGACCATCCTGTAAACCTCAAAAGAATTGAAGATGGTGAAAACCCTGCAAACATAGTACTTCCTAGAGGTGGAGGAGAAGTACCTTGTGTTGAATCATTTGAAGACAAATATGGTCTTAAAGGAGTATGTGTTGCAGAAACAGGAATTATTAAAGGTATAGCAGGAATTGCAGGAATGGATGTAGTAGACATTCCAGGTGCAACTGGTGGAATTACAACTGATTTAGAAAGTGTACGTGATTACATTGTAAAATATGCTAAAGATGATAATTACGATTTCATGTTAGTAAATATTGATGGTGCAGACGAATGCGGTCACGATGGAGCTGCATTTGACAAACGTGATTTCATAGAAAAAATCGATGCTCTAATCATGAAAGAACTTTATGAAATAGACGATATTGTATTATTCGTTACAGCAGACCATTCAACACCAGTAGGAGTTATGGACCACACAGGAGATCCTGTCCCAGTATTCATTAAAGCAGATGGATTACGTGTAGATGACATTAAAGAATACGGTGAAAGACCTGCAGCCAAAGGAGGATTATGCCGTATAAGAGGTACTGATGTAATGTACATCATAAGAGACCTCATGAACGTAGTTTCCAAATTTGGAGCATAAATACAATTACCCTCCAAAAAAATAACCCCCTTAATTACTTTTATTGACAAATTAATAATTTTTTTTAAACTACAATCTTAAAAGATTCATTACAAGGAGAAAGAAAATACATGACAGATGATATACCAAGATTATTTGGAACATCAGGTATAAGAGGAGAATACCAAAAAGAAGTTACACCTGAATTAGCATTAGACGTTGCAAGGGCACTTGCTAAATATATTGGTGGAAAAGGTAAAAAAGTAGTTATTGGTCGTGACACAAGAACTACAGGTAAACTACTCGAAAATATAATGATAACAGGACTACTAGAATGTGGCTGCGATGTGTTTACATTAGGTATGGTTCCTACACCAACAGTTGGCTATGCAACCCTTAAAAAAGGTGCCGATGCAGGTATTATGATTACAGCTTCACATAACCCTTCAAAATACAATGGAATAAAATTATGGAATGCCGACGGACTTGCATACAAACAGGGACAAGAACGTGAAATTGAAAGGATAGTTTTCAAAAAAGAATTTGTTAAAGTAGGATGGGATGAAATAGGTAAAGAATATGATATCAGTCCATTTAAAGATGAGTATGTTAATGATATTATAAAAATTTCAGGTATCGATTCATCCAAACCTTTAAAAGTTGTTGTTGATTGTGCCAGTGGTGCCGGATCAGAATTGTCCCCAGAAGCATTAAGACGTGCCGGAATGAATGTTATAACATTGAATGCACAACCGGATGGTTTCTTCCCCGGCCGTAACCCCGAACCAAATAGTGCCAACCTTCAAGAACTAATGAAAACCGTTGAAGTATTAGGTGCAGATGTAGGTTTAGCTCATGACGGTGATGCAGATCGCATGATTGCTGTTGATGAAAAAGGTAACCTTTCTGACTTTGACAAACTTTTAACAATTATTGCAAAAGAATTTGGTGGAACAGTAGTTACAACAGTTGATGCATCAGCTTGCCTTGATACCGAAATGAAAAAGATTGGAGGCAATGTACTTAGAACTCCCGTTGGAGATGTTCATGTAGCTGAATCAATCAATGAAAATAATGCCACATTTGGTGGAGAACCTTCAGGTACATGGTTACATCCTGATTTCTGCATGTGTCCTGACGGATTATTATCCGGTCTTCGCATAGTTAAATGTGTACAAGATCATGGAGCATTATCCCAGCAACTGGACAGTATTGAAAGTTATCCAACCATACGAGAAAAAGTAACCTGCCCTAACGATAAAAAAGAAGAAGTTATGTCTATAGTATCCGAATCCTTTGTAGATGAATTTGATGATGTGGAAGAAATTCTTACAATAGATGGTGTCAGAATATCATTCGCAGATGATAGTTGGGTTTTAATAAGACCTTCCGGTACGGAACCTTATGTTCGTATAACCGCTGAAGGTAAAACACAAGAACATTTAGACCAAATTGAAGAAATATCTAAAAATTTCCTTGCAAAACTAATCTGAAAATTCAATTCAATAGAAACCCTTCCATAACCCCCTTTTTAAAAACTGTTTTTCTTTAAAGACTAATTTAATCCCATCATTAAAAAAAATATACAAATAATTCATAACCATAATTGTAAGAATTATGAATCAGAAGGTAAGGTTATAAACTTTGGAAACATCACCCGACAATATCCTATTTTTTACAAAAGATGAATATCATATGATAATAAACTGTTTTTATACAAAAGCTGTTTAAAAAAAAATCTTTTAAAAATTAAATATATCCAATTATAAAAATATAAATAATTAAATAATTATTTTTAGGTGACTATTAATGAAGGCAGTTATACTAACAGCAGGCGAAGGAACAAGGATGCGTCCTTTAACTACTACACGACCAAAGACTATGTTAATTACTGGTGGAAAACCATTAATACAATACAATATTGAATCATTAAGAGATGCAGGTATTAAAGATATCACCTTAGTTGTAGGATATAAAAAAGAAGTTATAGAAGAATATTTCGGCGATGGTAGTGAATTTGGTGTTAATATTACTTACGCAGTACAAGAAGGACAGTTAGGTACTGCCCACGCTATTGGAAGTGCTGAAAAATATATAGATGAAAGTTTTATCGTGCTAAATGGAGACATTATTGTTAGTTACGATCTTATACGAAACTTAATTGAAAAATATGCTACCCGTACAAGCAATGATGTTAAATCTGTTCTTACACTTATTGAAGTAGACAATCCCTCCAGTTATGGTATTGTCAGCATGTTAAATGATAAAATTATTGAAATTGTCGAAAAGCCTTCTGCCCAAGAAGCTCCAAGTAACTTAGCTAACGCTGGGATCTACTTGTTCAGTACTGAAATATTTGATGCAATTCGTGAAACAAAATTATCAGAACGTGGAGAATATGAAATTACTGACTCATTAGAAATAGAACTTAATTCAGGATATGAAATTCTTGGTCTTATTTCCCATGAACCATGGATGGATGTTGGAAGACCATGGGAATTACTTAAATGTAACCAAGATTTCTTAGCTAAAATGGAAGAGGACATTCAGGGAGAAATAGAGGAGAATGTTACCATTCACGGTCCCGTTCATTTAGGTAAGAACAGTATTATAAGATCAGGCTGTTACATCCAAGGTCCTGTGTTTATTGGAGATAATTGTGATGTAGGACCTAACACTTATCTTAGACCCAATGCTTGTCTCTGCAATGATGTTAGCGTAGGTAATGCTGTTGAAATTAAAAATAGTATTATAATGGATGGAACTAACGTTAGCCACCTATCATATGTCGGAGATTCCGTTATTGGAGTTAACTGTAACCTAGGTGCAGGTACCAATTTAGCCAACCTCCGTTTTGATGATGGACACGTTAAAGTTACTGTTAAAAATGAAAGAATAGACTCAGGATTGCGAAAATTGGGAGCCATATTTGGTGATGGTGTTAAAACCGGAATTAACACTAGTGTTAACCCTGGTGTAAAAATAGGTAACGGTACCTTTATTAACGCAGGATGTGTTATTTACCAAGACATTGATTCTTTCTCACTAGTAACTACTGAAACTAATTTAATAGTTAGAAAATTAAAAGAAGATGAAGAATAAATCTTCTTAATTACTTTTTTCTATTTCTGTTATCAACGTTGTCGTTGTATTTTCTGAATTTATTGTTGTTATATTTTTATTAACACAGCATGCCGGATTGATATTAATATACTGAACAGCACCAGGTGTATTGTTATATCTTGATTCATAGTTATTGAAATAGGAGTTATAATCATTACTTTCACTTATATGATTGACTATTTCCATTCCGTTAAACGACAATAGCAAGGTTATTATTACTAAAGTCACAAGAAATGTTGTTGCCGCATAATCCTTTTTAGTATCATTTTCCAAGTAATTTTTTGGACCGGTGAATGTTGTGGAACTTATAGGATGCAATAATTTACATCCTTCTTTTGAAAGTAATGAAATGAATATTGATGCTGTGTAACCTACTCCTACTGGCACAAATATTACCGGATAAAACAATGATAACATAATTAATGGTAAATAAAGCAGTAATGTATGTTTATAATTATCGGGTAGCAGAATATTTATTTGTGAACCCACTATTGATAACAGCAAACCGTATTCTATGTTTGGTAAATACAATATGTACGATATTAAACAGTACAATATTGCCGCAGCTAATATTTCATTTATTTTACTCATAATATCCTTATTTTGATATATAATAAAACGATCTATACATTAACAATGTAAACCACAAAGCACTGACAATATAGCGTAACATACTCAACTGTATCCTTAAAAAGAGTATGAACATTAAGAATGATAACAGAAGAAGAATAACATAGTTAATGTTTATGCTTTGTGAACGATTACTTCTAAATTCTATTTCATTAACTATCACGAACTTATCCAAGAACTTGTTATCAATGAATTCCTTGTCTTCATTAATATTTGCTACAAAAAATATGTATTTTTCTTGTTCCAATTCTTTGTAACTTTGTAATTCACGCCTAGACAGCTGTTCAAAGTTATCCATACATATTATTAAAGTTTTGTACCTTGTTTTATCTTTAATTTCTTCTATTATCCCACTTATTGTTTTATTCTTAATTGTTGTAGTGTTATCTACTTTTTTAAGTATCTGTTCAAATGCCGTTTTACCTTTTTTAGGTGTTGAGATGTAAATTGCATTATATTTCTGATTAATTTTAGCATATTCCTCATATAAATTCTCTTTGTATATCAAAACATTGTTGTTGTCTTCTAATTGTTTTATTATTTCTTCGTATAAATTATCCATCTAAAATTTCCAATTCATATTTTTTCATTTGATACCCATTTACCAGTTCTAATCCAACGTAACGTAATAAAATCTTATCACCAATCTCCGTTAAATCCATTAGTGCATCCAATTGTGTTTTGCCCCACACCAATATTTCTCCTTCTTCACAATGGATTTTATATAGTTTACTATTGTATCTTCCCACATCACACAATTTATCCACCAGTATACCTTCTATCTCGTCGTTGACCTCCGGATTCCAGAACTTTTCTCGATTATTCATTATTTATCACTTTCTTTTCCAGATTGTATTTCTTCATTTGTCTGTTGTTTTTTGTTTCCTTAAGACCATTGTATGTAATTCTTATGTAATCATTGACTTTTATTTCATCCATCAGTTGGTTTAAGTAAGTTGTACCCCACACATTTACTCGTTTTTTATCATTGGTTTCTATTACATAAATTATCCAACTATCTGTGGTGTTCACTTTTAATAGTTTACCTTCTATCTGTTCTCCAACGTCAGGCTTCCACGTGTTAACTGTAATTTTTATCCATCCAGAATCGGATTCGTTCTCCTTAAAAGAGTTTCCTAGTATGTTGATTTTATCACTTCCTCCCTACTTTTGATATATAGGAAAATTTTTTCCTAGACTTGTATTTGTCCGAAGGTTAAAAAATCGCCTAAAATTATATCATTCATTTTTTCGATATATAAACAAAATATAATAATAAATAATGACAAATTAATTATATAATCAGAAATGATTTTCCGACTTAATATTCTCACCATGATATTAAGACAAATGAAAGGATAAAAATAAAAATATAAACAAGATTACTTTTAAAATAAAAAAATAAAAGTAAAAATAGAATGACTATTAATTAATAGTCATATAAGACAAAGGTGATTTAAATTGAGTAAAACTATTACTATATCCCCAACTTCCCGACAAGAGGGACACGCCACATTATCATTAGAAGTTGATGATGAAGGAATAGTAACAACCGGACGTTACTACAGTATAACACCAGTACGAGGAATAGAAAAAATGGTTTTAGGAAGAAGACCAGAATCTGCCCCTGTATTAGTACAAAGAATCTGTGGAGTATGTCCAGTTACACATACACTTGCATCAGTTGAAGCTATTGATGATTCATTAAAAATTGATGTACCAAAAACAGGACAAATACTTAGAGAAATGTGTTTAAATGCTCATATGATTAATAGTCATGCAATACACCATTTTTTGGTAGCACCTGATTTTGTACCTGAAGAAGACTACATACAAGTAGTTAAAAACATATCCGAAATAAGAAAACAAGCCCAATATGTTGAAGATGTTATTGGTGGAGAAGGTATCCATCCATCCGATATCAGAATTGGTGGAATGGCACACAACATTACCAAAAACACCAAAAATAAAATTAAAACAAGAATAAGTGGATTAATGGGCTTACTTGAGAAACATGTAGAACAAATGGCAGGATACATTGAAGCAAAAGATTTCCCTAAAGATTTAGGAGTGCATGCCCAACCGGTACTTGCTACAAGCAATACATATGGTTCAAGACAAAACATTAATTTACAGAGTATTAACGAAATTATGCCAGGTTCCTGGTATGAGGACAAATATACCGAACAAGAAGACGAAGAATTTGCTAAAGAAACCAAAAAGACTGCTAAAAAGATTGGAAAAACAGCATGTTCACAAATACCACTATACGACGATACACCTGTGGAAACAGGACCTAGAGCAAGAGCCAAAAAATACAGAAAATTCGATGATGTTGGAGTTAAAGCACAACATTTAGCAAGAGCACAAGAAATGTTAAATGCAGCAGAATGTATTCTTGACTTAGTAGACAAAGTAGATCCTTCTGCACAAACAATGGCCAAATATTCCTTGGAAGGAACTGACCGTTTGGGTGTAGGAGTCATAGAAGGACCTAGAGGAACCAACTTACACACTGCTAAAATTTCACCAGAAGGTTACATAACTGACTACAACTGTATTGTACCAACAACATGGAACATTCCAACAATGGGTATGGCTACAGAAGGAACACACTACGACTATGCTCCTGATGTAATAAGAGCATATGACCCTTGTTTATCATGTGCTACACACATGGTAGTCGTAGATGATGAAAGCAAAGAAGTAATAAAAGACGACATGGTTCAATTATAAGTGAAGGGATTTAATGTCATATAATCATGAAAATCTAATTGTTGGATGTGGAAACATCTTATATGGTGATGATGGATTTGGACCAGAGGTTATAAAGTATATACAGGAAAACAACATTACCTTTAATGGAGATACCTGTGTTATTGATGGTGCAACCAGTGCACCACACTATATATTCACATTGCCTCAAGAAAAATGGAAAAACATTATAATCATAGATATTGCTTCAATGAATATGAAGCCTGGAAGCATAAAAGTATTAGAATTAGAGGATGTTCACGAAGAAGATCGTTATATGGATGTACATGGATTATCCGCAACGTACCCATTACATGACCTAAAGGATAATATTAACATCAAAATAATTGCAATACAGCCAGAAAACATTCCTGTTGAAATGGAACTCGGATTAAGTGAAACATTAGAAAGTAAAATTCCACAAACAATTGATACGACCATAGAAGTGTTAAACTCTATGTTAAATGAATGATTATACTTTTAACAATTATAAAAAGGTGAGTACCTTGTTTGAAAAACTTAAAAATATTTTAAAAAGTGAGGAAAGTGAAACAAAAAACACTCCGGCATCTGCTCCTCAAGGTTCTGGAGATAAATTAAAAATTGGATACATTCACTTATCTGGATGTACCGGTGATTTAATGTCCTTTACAGAAAACTATGATGAATTAGCCGATTTACTTCAGGCAGTGGATATTGTATATGGACAAACACTAGTGGACAAATGGGAAATGCCAGAAATGGACATTGTCCTTATTGAAGGATCAGTATGTCTTGAAGATGCACATTCAATAAAAGAACTTAAAGAAGCCAGAGAAAAATCCAAACTATTAGTAGCATTAGGTTCATGTGCATGTACCGGCGGATTTACAGTTTATGCCAAAGGTGGTCAAGGAGGACAGCCACAACATTCATCATTCCTAGCATTGCAACACCTAGTAAAAGTAGATATGGCCATACCAGGATGTCCACCGTCACCACAAATGATTAAAAAAGTAATATTAGCAGCCGTAAATAACGATATGGACTATCTTGCTCCATTCATGAAATTTACCGATGATGAAGAAGCATGTGGTTGCGACCTACAAAAGAAAATTATCAACCAGTCCATCTGTATTGGATGTGGAGCTTGTGCAGCAGCTTGTCCTACTAGAGCAATGACTATGAAAGATGGAAGACCATCATTTAACTGTGACAGATGTGTAAAATGTGGTTTATGCTATTATCAATGTACACGTAGCTGGTGGCCTATCGATCAAATCAAAAAAGAAATGGGATTAGAATAAGGAGGCAAATAAAAATGATACAAGATTCAGTCCTTGGACCACATCAAGAAATTCTTACAGCAAGAGCAACCGATAAAAAGATTTTGGATAAATCACAAGATGGTGGTATCGTTACTGCATTACTTGTTTATGCATTAGAAAAGAACATCATTGATGGTACAGTAGTTGCCGGACCTGGAAAAGAACCTTGGAAACCAGAACCTATGGTAGCAACAACAAAAAAAGACATTCTTAAAAGTGCAGGAACAAAATACACAATGTGTCCTAATGTTGCACTAATTAAGGAAGCTACCCGTGGATACGGCCTTGAAAAAATTGGAACTGTTGGTACACCTTGTCAGGTCATGGGTATTCGTAAAATGCAAACTTACCCTCTTGGTGCAAGACACGTAACTGATAAAATAGCATTGGTACTTGGTATTTATTGTATGGAGAACTTCCCATATGATTCATTAAAAACTTTCATCCAAGACAAAGCAGGAACTACACCAGACAAAGTAACTAAAATGGATATTTCCAAAGGTAAATTATTCATTAGAACTGCTGATGATGAAACTGCAATCCCGATTAAACAAACACACGGATATGAACAAAGTGGTTGTCAATATTGTCTGGATTATGTTGCAGAATTATCTGACGTATCTTGTGGATCCGTTGGTGCAAAACCGGGATGGTCCACCATCATTAAACGTACTGACAAAGGGGCTTCCCTCATTGATAGTGCCATTGAAGATGGAGTTCTTGAAGTTACTGAAACCAATGAAGGTAAATTCGGTTTAGAAATGCTTAGAAAACTATCCAAAAATAAGAAAACCCAACGTCAAAAGAATATTGACAAAAAATTAGACATGGGCCTTCAAATTCCATTCACCCACTCAAAATTTAAGGAGGATATTTTGGAAAACAGATAATTTTTCTTATTTTTCCCCTCTTTTATTATTTTTGACTTATATCATACATTATAATTTTAAAGCAATACCCCATAATAATACGTATGAACTTACGAAGCACAACTTTGAATATTCCAACAGGTAATATTGTATGGACGATATTACTTGGATTTTCTACAAAACACTTTAAAAAACCAGAAAAAATCATTCATTTTTATTAATCAAATAAATATATGATTTCAAATCCTCATCGTATTCCCTATAATCCGGAAACTCTTTTTCGATTATTTCATAAAATTTATCATTATGCGCTAATACAATGATATGCGTTAATTCGTGATAAACTATATAAGATACAAGATTATCCGGCAAATAACGCAAATCCCTGGATAATGTTATGTTCCTTAAACTACTACAACTACCCCACTTATGAACCATGTCCCTGTACTGAAGCCGGTTTACCTTAACATTTAATTGTTTCTCATACTTCTCAATAAAGAGGGAAACCATATGCTTTAATTCAGACATGCTCCTTTGTGATAAATTCATGCTTTTAGTTTCTTCGGATAATTTTTTCTCATCATCATAATACTCTTTTAACTTTTTATAGAGCCATTTATCTTTTTTATGTATGAACTCTTCAACATCATCCTTATTACGTTTAGGCACTATCAATCGAAGTTTACCCCTTCTCAATTCATAACGAATATACTTAACATTACGAAATTCAACATAGTATTCTAATTCGAGGTCTTGAATCATAGTTTTGTATATTTTTTTATTTTTCATAATATTCCAACTAATTAATATATTATTAATATGACTAAATAACTATTTTGAAGAATAGTTATTAAGAAAAAACTAATAATCTAAAAAAGTCATATATTATTAATAGTTAGATATTTTTTTAAACAAAATGCAAAAGGGAATGTTATGACTAATATTAAAGAAGTTGATGTGTTAATTATAGGAGCCGGTCCAGCCGGTTCAATAGCAGCTAGAGAATCTAGTAAAAATGGTGCCAAAACATTAATCATAGACAAAAAATCAGAAATAGGAACTCCAAAAAGATGTGGGGAAGGAATTATGGATGGGGTTCTTGAGAGAGTTGAAATAGAACCTGATGAAAGATGGATTGCAAGGCATATTGATGGTGCAAGATTGGTAGCACCGGACAATACCAGTGCATGGTTTACCTCCGAAACATTGGAGACACCGGCCACAGGCATTATATTAGAACGTAAAGTCTTTGACAAACATGTTACAATGGATGCTATACGTAATGGTGCCGAAGTAATGATTAAAACTGAAGCCACAGGCATAACTAGAGAAGGAGACTTTTTACTGGTTGATATTGAAAGTTTCAACAACGAATATTCACAGGTCAAAGCAAAAATAGTGATTGGAGCGGATGGTCCTGAAGGTCGTGTCGGTACATGGATGGGTTTAAACACCAAAGTAAGTCTCAACGAAATGGAATCTGGTGCACAATATGAAATGACAAACCTAAAAATGGAAAAGAGTGATACCATAGAATTTTACTTCGGTAGTGTAGCCCCAGGAGGATATGCATGGATTTTCCCAAAAGGATATGATACTGCTAATGTAGGTATTGATGTTTCCGGTGTTAAAGGAGAAAAAACTGCACTAGAATATCTTGATGATTTCGTTAAAAACAATGAAGAAACTAAAGACGGACAAATTGTTGAAGTTAATGTTGGCGGAAACCCATTATGTGGAGTATTTGATAAAATTATTGCAGACAATTTTATGCTGGTCGGTGATGCTGCAGGTTGTGTAAGTCCAATTACCGGTGGCGGGATAGACACTGGTCTGGAAAGTGGAATGATAGCTGGCCGTGTAGCTGCCAATGCAGTTAAAGAAAACAATACTTCTGAAGAAAACTTGCAAGAATATGCAGATTATGTTGAAGAGCACATAGCTAAAAAATTCAGAAAACTCATAACCGTCCGTGACTTCATATACAACCTAGATGACGAGGACATGAACGAATATTTAGGTGCTATTGCTAATGCAAACATCACCAAACTTTCCACAAGTGCCCTCCTTAAAGCAATGATTAAAGTTTCCCCCAGAAAGTTACTCAAACTTCGTAAATTATTATAATTAACACCACTCTCTCCCTTTTTTGAAAAAAAAGTTAATTCATTATGAAAAAACCGGACAAATCCCTATCATCCACATGATCCCTATTTTCTGATTCCAACCTTTGTCCCAACATATTCAACATAGTTAATGCCCATCTTAAATCATGATAAGTATGTGCAATTACACTTATTTTCCTAATCTGTTCCTTCGTTATTACACCATTTTTAAATCCCAACTCACATCTATACACCAATATATTATAAATTTCATCCACAGTGTAATCCTTAAATTCCACTTCATTACATTGTAAAACGGCACGTGCATTCTTTTCTAACGAATATTTAAATGACATTCCCGTAACAACAATTATCAATGCAATGTTAACATGATAAAACTCATTAGCCCTAAATAATTCATTTATTAATTTATTAGAATCAGCTTTTGGAAGATGATTCATATCATCAATAACCAATATGAATGACTCCTCCTCCAATTTTTCCATTATCTGTTCTTGTAATACTTCCGTACTTATGTAATCTGCCGGAGGATATCCGAAGAGAACTTTATATATTTGAAAGTAACATTTTCTTGCTGTTCCATGAATATTGCAATTTAAGTAGCATGTTTTAATATCAGTATATTGTTCAATTTCCATCATTGCATGTTTTATAACTGTTGTTTTTCCAGTGCTTGTATTTCCCATTATTATAGTATTCAATGCCTTATTATTGGTTAACAGTGGTTTTATATTAATAAGAATACTCTTTAACTCATTATCCCGACATTGTATTATTTCCGGAAAATAATTTATGTTAAATATTTCCTGATTTTTAAAAACTGAACTGTCACTATCCATTATCTCCTCAAATATGCTCATTTTCACCCCTCACATATTTTTGTTTTACCCCTTATGAATTAATATTCTCTATTTTTATTTAGTAAAATATCCTATTTAAAAGAAACCGGGTCTTGATAAGTAATAATTTATTTCGCTATACATTAAAAATAGGTGGGGGAGAGGGGGAGTGGGAGTGAGTGAGAGAGGGAGTGTGTGGGGCTTGAAATCCTTTATAAAGAACAATTACCAAATTAAAATATAATCAAGAAAAAATAATTAATTTATCTTGAAAAATAAAATAAAAATCGTGTTAAAAAAGTAATAGGAGGGAAATTAGATGAACAAAATCAAACAAAAATATAAGAATAAAAAACTATTAAAAGTAAACGAAAAAAATGACATAGACTCAATAATAGAAATATTTCAAAGATTTGGTAAAAAGTACAATGTGATTACAACAACACTGGATCCCAACATCCAATACCAAACAAAAGAAACAAAGATAACACAAACCTACACAAAAACCATCCAAAACACCAACATAAACAAAATGATAAAAAGACTAAAAGCACAAGGAAAAATAACACTAATCATCATAGACAACATGAAAAAAAACAACAACGAACAGATAACCTCAAAAATTAAAAAGATAAACAGTCTTGAAAACGTAAAAACAAAAAAAATTAAAGAGAATGACATATTCAAAACATTGGATTTGGTGTTCGAAGGAGGTGTGAAATGAAATATCGTAACATCTATAAGTTAAATGGAAGATACATCATCAAAAAAACAATATACAAAAAGACAATAAAATATGGGACATTTGACACCATAGAAAGAGCAACAGAACAAAGAAACATCCTTATGAAAAACAGATGGCACAAAAATGCCACAACAGGATATCCGAAAGGACAACGCTTTCCCAAATACCAAATAAAAGAAACGGACTGTGGTTACCTTGTTCTTAACAGGAAGACAGGAAAATCATTTGGAACATATAAAAGTTATAAATATGCAACAATCATTAAAAAAATTCTTCCGTTCTATGAAAATGAGATAGACATAGAACTTATAGAAAAAGTAGCACATAAAGAATATTTCAGGTACATCACAAAAAACAAAATGACCGGAAGGTATCACATCATATACAAAGGTTTTATAAGAAGTACACACAGAGACCTAAAAGAAGCATTATACGAAAGAGATTTGATAGTCAAATATGATGGTGATGAAGAATTAATGTGTGAAGATCCAACATTAATCTATGATTACGGCAAAGATGAAATCCCATCATTCGACCATAATATGGATAATATAAGATACAAAGATGAAAACAGAAACAAATACCAACTAGAAAAGCAGATAAGAAATCACAAGATAATAATAGGAGCATATCCCACATACAACCTTGCATGCCTAATAAAAAGATATCTTGAGAGTAAAAAATGGAATAAAAAAGACATTAAAAAAATCATAACAGTCACTAAAAACATCCACAAACGAGACAAATACATTCAAAAGCGTAACGGAAAATACTACATAGAACGTACATATAAAGAAGAAACGACAACATATGGCGTTTATAATAACATAGAACAAGCACGTTACGTTAAAAATAAGTTAATACTTGCCAATTGGCGTAAAGATCTGGTGAAAAAATTCGAGAGAAAATACTATAAAGAGGAATATAAAACAAAATACTACTACGACAGTACCGACTTTTTCAAAGAAGAACATATGATATTATGAATTGAATCACAGCATTAAGCATATTTAAAACAGCAATAATCGTATCCACAATCACAGCAACAATAATACTCTTCACTTAGCCAATTTTCTAAAAACAACACCTTATCCTTCTTCATACACAAACAAGAATATACACAACATCACAACCAGTACAACAGTTACTATCAACCCTGATTCCGGTCCAAAATTATTTCCACCCAAAATGGAATAGTGCACTTGGTTGAAATTGATTAAGGATGTTATTTCTTCCTGTCCACTTACATTAAATCCCATCAGATACCCCTGAATATAATTCCATGCTGCATGTAACGCTCCACAGAACCATATATTGTCAACTCTGAAAAAGATTACTGACAACAGTACTGAAAACAGGAATACATTGATTACTGCAATTATGTCCAAACTATTGTTTCCCAAATGTAACAGTAGAAATACGATTGAAGTTACGAATATTGCCATTACAACACTGTTTTTTCTGGATATTGAAACTAGCATCCATCCTCTTGAAAGTATTTCCTCTTCCATTGATTGAATCATGAATGCAAGCAAGAAGGGAACTGCAAGGTATGCTGAAGATAAATTTATTGAAATTATTTCGTATTGTCCTAACAATAACCCCAATACAATTACAATTATAATCATCAAGCTTCCCACAAGGAATCCCTTTATATAGGAGGGGATTATGTTATCAGCAAATCCCATACTTCTCAGATTACGTTTTTCCAGTTTAGACATTGCAATTAAAAATAGAAATAGGTAAATAATGTTTACTGACAGAGACATTATTTTGTATCGGTCGTAATTATGTGGATGGAATACTGTATCAATAGAGTATTGAACAGACAACACCAATATCACAAACATTACCAGTACTATTAGAAATTTAAGAAGTTCCAAATGTAACGGCAACCCCTGTCCATTTTTTCTTGCCTCTTGTAGTGTTATGGAACTATCACTTATTCTTCTAATTTTCTTGAGCATGATAATAATTTTGTTTAAACTACTTAAAATTTCTTTTAATGAGTAAATATTTTTATTACTCCTTTTATCTCTAATGGATATGATATTCATGTTTAATCCTTTTTTATTAATTTAGAAGAATTAAACATTTGAAATCATGATTTTAAATGATTTAAAACCTCTTAAGATAAGAAATTTAATCAGGATTTAAAATATTTATACAATACAAAACAAATTTATTTATATAAATTATGTATGTTGTTAAAATTTTTAGGATAATGTATGTTGTAATTTTTACACTATATTGACAAAATGAATATTATTAAACTAGAATACGATGACATTATGCACAGTAAGTCTTTAAGGAATTTAATTTTTTATTTTTTTATGATTAAAAACAGGATGTGCATTTATTGATTTCTTTATTATTAAAATTCTTTTTTAATAATTCCTAAAAGATTTAAATCGGGAGAAATAGGAAATGATTATTAGAGGAAATATTTTAAATGTGTTTACTGATGAAATATATCCTGGTGAGATTAAAATCAAACAGGGAATCATTGAATCCATCAAAGAAGTGGACCAATACTTCAATGATATTATTGTTCCGGGATTTATCGATGCCCATACACACATTGAAAGTTCCATGGTTACACCCTCACGTTTTGCCGAAGTTGCTCTAAGACACGGCACAACAGGAGTGGTTTGTGATCCCCATGAAATAGCCAATGTAATGGGAATGGAAGGTATTGAATACATGATTAATGATGCCAAGTTTGCTCCATTGAAATTTTTCTTTACTGCACCTTCATGTGTTCCTTCCACCAAATATGAAACCAGTGGAGCAAGATTAGACAGCTCCAACATTGAAACATTACTAAGTAGGGATGATTTTGTTGCTTTGTCTGAAGTAATGGATTATTATGGCGTTATTAATGGAGAAGAGGATTTAATTAAAAAGCTTGAAATTGCCAAGAAATACCATAAGCCTATTGATGGCCATGCACCATTACTCAGCGGAGAAAATCTACAGAAATATATTCAGTATGGCATCAGTACAGAACATGAATGTACAAGTAGAAGGGAAGCTCTTGAGAAAAAGCGTTTAGGTATGAAGATTATGATCCGTGAAGGTTCAGAATCCCACATGCTTGAAGAGCTATCAAAAATGCCTGCCGACTTCATCATCACTGATGATTTAAAATCAGAAGATTTGATTAAGGGTCATCTTAACTTGCGTCTAAGAAAAGCCGTGGATTTAGGAATGGATCCTTTTGAAGCAATTAAATTAGTTACACTCAATCCTGCCGAACACTATAACCTTAATTGCGGCAGTATTTCACCAGGTAAAAGTGCAGATTTAGTATTTATTGATAATCTTGAGGATTTCAAGGTAAACAGAGTTATTATTAATGGTAATACCATATTTAAAAAACAGAAGGTATTATATCGGGCTAATCCCATACCATTAGAAACCAGTATAAAATTGGATTATAAGAAACCTGAAGATTTTGATTTGAAAGCAGAAGACCCTAACCGTAAAAGTGCTACTGTTAATGTTATGCGCATAGTTCCTAATGCCATAATTACAACAAGAACCACTGCAAAATTAACTGTGGACAAGGGTACTGTTATTCCTTCAGTATTCGAAGACATCCTTAAAATTAGTGTTGTTGAGAGGTATGGTGGAAACACAATTGCCAATGCTTTCATTTCAGGTATTGGAATAAAGAATGGTGCTATTGCTTCCAGTGTTAGTCATGACTCACATAACATCATTGTCGTTGGTACCAATAGCCATTATATGGCAGAGGCCACCAATAAAATCATTGAAAATAAGGGAGGACTTGTAGCTATTTCCAATGAAGAAAAGATGGATCTGGCATTACCTATTGCCGGCCTTATGAGTGATAAACCTGTTCAGGAGGTTGCTAAAAAATCTGCTGCCTTAAATGATATGGTTAATAGAATGGGTTGTTCATTGGAAAGTCCTTTTACTACATTATCTTTCATGGCTCTACCAGTAGTGCCTGATGTTAAAATAACTAATTTAGGTTTATTTGATGTTAATGCAAATAAATTTATTGATGTTATAGAAAAAGAAGAATAATATAAATATTATTCTTGTTTTAACTCTTTTTTTATTAAGTTTAATGCCTTTTTATGCTTTTTATTACCGCATTTATTTATTATGTTTTCTGTTGATTCAATTTTTTCAACAAATTGAGTTTGCTTATCTACATCCATAAATGAATATCTTGAAAATTCAACCAACAAGTCTATTATATGGTTTGTAGCCCTATTTATTATAGGCAATGTTTTATCATGTTCAATTATCTTAATTACCTTTGCCGTTATTATTGCAGCAATATTTTTTCCATAAGAATCAGCAACTTGGTCTGATGAAATATTTTCAACCTCACACTCAACTGCAAAATCCTTATCAAAATCATCAAGCAATCCAAACAAAGCATTTGTATAAGCAAGTACATCATTAGTAAAATAGACAGTGAATGATTTCTTCTGTTTAATATTAAAAAGAGTTTTATTTGGAAATAAATGAAGAACAAAATGTTGTTCTTCGAATTTTACGCCAAAAGGTTTAATATTTAAAGTTCCATCACCATTTTCAGTAGCGATTAAAACCTCATAAATATTGCCCTCTTCCAATTTGTTTAGAATATTCATATTTTATAAGTCCTATCTTCATTGGTATTTCTGTTTTTCGTTCCAACCATTCAATACCTGATACACAAAATATGCAAGTACCAAAAATACAATTACAGGTAGTATCAAATTGAAGAACAATTTAGTTAAAATAATTGCAACAACAACAGAAATTACAATAATTATAATATTATCTAGTTCCATAATATTATATATAGATAAAAGTAATATATAACAGATTTATAAACGAAGAGTCATATTTGTTATTTTAACTAATTTTAAATTAATACGGGAATTGAATATGAGCATTGTAATTATTAATAATTTCGGACAATACAATCATAGAATATCCAGAACTTTAACCTATCTTGGAATAGAAAACAAACTAGTTTCAAACGAAACAAGTTTGGAAGATATTAAAGCCATGAATCCTGAGGGTATCATATTAGGTGGTGGACCTTCAATAGAAAGAATAGGTAACTGTGAAGATATTATTATGCAGATGGATGTGCCAATACTAGGCATATGCTTAGGACATCAGATAATTGCTAATGTTTTTGGTGGAGAAACAAAATCTGCACAAATAGAAAGTTATGCACAGATAAACTTAAACATACTTAAGGAAGAAGGTATATTCGAAAATGTAGGTGATTCACTTAAAGTTTGGGCTTCACACAAAGATGAAGTCATAACATTACCAGAAGACTTTGAAATACTTGCAAATTCAGATAAATGTGCTATTGAAGCAATGAAACATAAGAACAAAGAAATTTATGGAATACAATTCCATCCAGAAGTTCAACATACACCACGCGGTGGAGAAATATTTGAAAACTTCTACAAATTATGTAAGAATTAAGGTTGTGTGAATAAATGATGATGGATACTAAAAAATTCATAGAAGAATCAATAAAGAACATTAAAGAAGAAGTTAAAGATGATAAAGTTATTATTGCATTATCCGGTGGAGTGGATAGTTCTGTAGCATCAGTACTTGCATCAGAAGCAGTTGGTGACCAACTTGAAGCAATATTTGTAGATCATGGTTTACTAAGAAAGGGCGAAGCACAAGAAGTTGAAGAAACCTTCAAAGACCGACTTAACTTTAAACTGATCAATGCTGAAGATGAATTCATAGCTGCACTTGCAGGAATAAAAGACCCTGAAAAGAAACGTGAAATAATTGGTCACAAATTCATTGAAGTATTTGAAAGAGAAGCAAAAAAATCCGGAGCAAAATTCTTACTTCAGGGAACAATTGCCCCCGACTGGATTGAAAGTGAAGGAAAAATTAAATCACACCACAATGTAACATTGCCTGACGGTTTAGTGCTTGAAATTATTGAACCATTACGTGAACTATACAAAGATGAAGTTAGAGAAGTTGGAACAGAATTAGGACTTCCAGACAAAATTGTACACAGACAACCCTTCCCAGGACCGGGACTTGCCGTAAGAGTACTGGGAGACCTTACAAAAGAAAAACTTGAAATATGCCGTGAAGCTAATGCTATCCTTAACAAAAATGTGGAAGAAGCCGGATTACACAAAGACCTCTGGCAATATTTTGTAGTGTTGACAGACAGCAAAGTAACAGGAGTTAAAGGAGACCAAAGAGATTTCGGATACCTTGTTGTTATAAGAATGGTACAATCATTTGATGCAATGACTGCAAACGTACCAGATTTACCATGGGATTTCCTACACAAAGTATCACAGGAAATAACAGCAAACGTACCCGAAGTTACCCACGTATCCCTATCATTAAGTAACAAACCACCTAGCACGATTGAATTTGAATAAATTCATAAAATTCTCCCCCACAAAATTTTATTATTTTTTAATGTGATTTAAATGTATAACCTAGTATCAAAACTCATAATATACAAGGATAATGAAAAAAACAGCCTATTATATAATTTATCCGAGATATTCAAGGAATATGAATTGGGAAATTACGATGATAACCAGATAATATCCGAGATCTACACACAGATAAACAAGTTATTAAAAACCGCAACAGATTATGGTTTTAACAATAACTTATGGCAGAACTATCTGGCATACCTTTTAGCAACAACAGAAAACCCTTTTACTTTGGTATCCGAGAAAGTAGGAAAAAGGAACGGTAGTGTAAACGATTTCGTGAAAGATGACCTTAAGATTTTCCTACAGTTATTCTCATATGATTTTTCTAGGATAGAAAAGGATCTTGGAATAACCTGTTTTACTAAGATACAAAACTACAAAGCCATAGTTAAAAAGAAACAGGTATACAACAAGGATGTCAGCATTAAAGTACAGGAATTAAGCAACAGCATTGCCGGTGTAGATGATGTGGATAAAATGTTCACGGTAGTGACCGATTTCTATGAAAAATATGGTGTCGGCAAGTATGGTCTTAACAGAGCATTTAAATTGTCCCATGATAAAAATGACGAATTCATCATACCTATTACATCATTGGATGATGTTGTATTAGATGATCTTGTGGGATATGAATTACAGAAAGAAAAACTAATCAGGAATACTGAAAGCTTTATCAACGGTAAAAAGGCAAACAATGTACTGTTATATGGTGATGCAGGAACGGGTAAATCAACCAGCATCAAAGCCATATTGAACCAGTACTACTCCAAGGGCTTACGTATGATTGAAGTGTACAAACACGAATCAAAGTACATCCCCAAAATCATATCCGAGATTAAAAACCGCAACTACAAATTCATCATATACATGGATGACCTTTCATTCGAAGAAAGTGAAAGCGACTACAAATATCTTAAGGCATTGATTGAAGGAGGAATAGAAACCAGCCCGGACAATGTTTTAATTTATGCTACATCTAATAGAAGACATCTTATCAAGGAAACATGGAATGAAAGGGTTAACACATCCTCCACTGAAGAATTATATCATTCCGATACCATAAGAGAAAAATTATCACTGGTTGATCGTTTTGGTATTACTATCGGCTATTATAAACCTAGTATGAAGGAATACTTTGAAATTGTAAAAACGTTAGCTAAAAAGTATCCTGAGATAACCCTCAATGACGAAGAATTAGAAAAACAGGCTAATGTTTGGGTAAGAACCCATGGCGCACAGTCAGGACGTACTGCAGAACAATTGATTTATTATCTCTTGGGAGATAATTAAATTAAACTTATTTTTTTAATCCCACACATGAGAATACGATGAGGACTTTACAAATTATTTTTAAAAAGGGCTTTGTAGAAATCCCTATTTTTGTACAATATGAACAGACCTGTAAAATATTATAGAAGATATTTTTGAGTTTTGTTTCTTTTATTTGTAAATTAGTGGTTTTACTGTTGTCTATTCCATCAAATTTTCTTTTTTCTACACTATTTACTCCTTATACTTGGTTTATGAATCTGTATACTTGTGGTCGGAATATTGCTCTACATTTTATCATGTATGTTCCACTTTTTTGTCTTGTTTTTACTGGTATCTGCGGTAATGCTATTGTTTCTTCAGTAATTGTTTGTTTAATTATTTATGTATCGTATGCTTTGTCTGATATATGTATACCAGTTTGTAACATATTATTGCTCGTATTGCACTCATTGAAAAGTTTGTGTCATATTTTGGTCCTTTTGTAGCGTTCTAGTGTCGTATTAGCATGTATTGTGAGTCTAACATTATGCGGTTTTTGATGTAGCTACGCCGTATTTTTTTTAGTTCTGTTATTATAATATAGGTCAGAATAGGAATTAGTGTATCCTGTTCCATCTAAACTAAAATAACATTCGGATACGGGAAAATGATGTAAAAATAATCTGTCTATTTGGTTTAATTTCTTAACTGAAAGTTTTTTAAAGAATTTTTGGATAGTTGTGTAGTGTGGTATTGATTTTGAGTTTCAAAGCCTTTTGTAATTTCGTGGATATCTTTAAATTTTCTATTGTGTTTCTGTAATCGTATTTATTGTATGTTTTGTATGTTAAAATTGAAAAAAAAGAACCTGTGTTGTCTTTACACCAGCAACTAATGTAAAAACAAAGATTCCAAATGTTAAATGAAATTGTCTTATCTACTCAACTCTTCGTTACGTTCAAGTCCGCGCATTAAAGCATGATACATTGAACGACCATTATTTAATCTAATGAATATTGCTTCAGTTATTCCCCCCGGAGTGGAAAAACTCTTAATGAACTCCTCCCTACCCTCATCCGGAACCAATTTCTCACATTTCTCGGCAATTTCTTTAAACTCGGGAAAGTCCTCCGATATCTTGTCGACAGCCTCCCTATTTTCATCACTCTCCGGATCAATTCTACAGTAGACTGCAGGGAGACATCCTGCAATGGCCATATAATTCATCTTTTCTTCATCATCCAGAACATAATAATCAATGTCCAACAAATCAAAAAGTTCTTCAGCCACCTTACTTTCACCATACACCCCTGCAATTGCATGTGAATTCATTATGGTATCAGGACCTGTAGGAATTATACGTACAACATTATCAGAACCCGTCTGTTTTTTAACTTCATCACTGCTGATACCAGCCATAAATGAAATAACAAGCGTATCCTTATCCAAATTAAAGTCACCTATGGGCTTAAAAGATTGAGGCGGTACAGACAATATAAGAATTGAAGAAGATTTAACAATCTCTGCATTAGAACTAATCATATCAATCAGATTATTGTCCGCAATATCACTGAAGGTAAAAATAGAACCATTGTAAGTTAATTGTATGTTTTCGTAGGGAAAACCTTTTTCCAATAATTTAAGAATTAAAGCACGGCCAATATGACCTGCACCAATAACACCAATTTTATTTTCAAATAACACTTTTTCATTCATAAAGATAACTATGTTTTTAGAAATAATTAATAATTTGTAAATAGAGATAAATAATAGAACAATGGAGGAAAATGTATGATAGATAGCAAATACCAATACCTAAAAAAAATTACAAAACAACTGTATAACATGAGAACAAAAGATATTGGTAAAGAAATTGATGGTACAACCCCTCCCTCAGTGTTCATTGGAAGCTACAACTACCCAAAAGTATTTGCAGGACCCTTACTTGCACCCAGTTATGATGATTCAGCAATAATGGACAAACCAGAAGAATGGATAGCAACAAATGCATCACAACAGGACATAATAGGTTACAGATTAAATCTTGTACGAGGAAAACAAACCATCGGAATAAAAGATCTGGAAAACAACTACATCGAAAAACTACAAGAAATATCCATGGCCTCAAAATCAATAGCAAGTGAGGCGGAATTCAACAAAAAACCAATGGGCATGACATTCAGTGCAGAAAATGCACCACACGGACCAAGTGCAGAACTAAAAAAGTTTGACATAGACAACGTAAAATGGGATCACCAACTAGAAAAAACATTCTATGATACCGACTTAAAAGCAGCGGATGCAGTGGAAATATTACATGACAAAGAAGTACCCTTCTCCCAGATACAAAAAGCATTTTCCGTCGGGACAATGGGAGAAAAGAAAAACAGGAAGCTAGTACCTACAAGATGGTCAATAACAGCAGTAGACACCACCATAGCAGACAGACTATTAAAGAATGTGCGTCATTACAACATACTGGACACATTCAGAGTATACGAATTTGAAAGCCTGAACAATTACTATGCAATACTGGAAATGCCAACACAATGGCAATATGAATGGATGGAAGCGTTTCTGGATGTTAAAGGAAAGGGCAGTATGATTTTTACCGACTGTGAACATAACAAAGGAAAAAAAGAATACTCACGGGTAGGTGGATGTTATTATACTGCAAAAATGGCAATACTTGAACAACTAGAAAAAGATAAACTACAGGCAGGATGCATAGTATTCAGAGAAGCCAATGAAGATTACATACCACTGGGAGTATTCAATGTAAGAGAAAACATAAGACATGCCATGAAAACCAAACCAAGAGAATTTGAAACAATGAAACAGTCCCTGGATTACATTGAAACAAAATTAAAGTTGACAGTCAAAGATTTCAGAAGGGCAAGTCAACTGTTAGATGAAGTATTAAAAGAAAGACAAACAACATTGGACCAGTACTTCTAAAGGAAGGTGTGAATATTGTTAGAACTAAAATTTAAGGAAATACCCCAAGACACGCGTGAAGCAATGATCAAATCATTATCAGACAACCAAGACCATTACCTCCCCACAGTCGAAGCAATAAAAGAAATGTTTGATTGTGAAGAAACCCACATCCTAAACAGTGCCAACAGTTGTCTCATAGCAATAGCAGAAAAACTTCCAGAACCAATAATCGTAGCAGATCAAGGAGGATGGAACGGTTTTATAAAATCCTGTGAACTCTTTGGAAAAGAAATACAAAAAATAGAGACAAACGATGGCATAATAAACATGGAAATACTGAAAAGCCGATTGAAAAAAAATAGGGCAAAAAGTCTTTACATAACAAGTCTTGCAGGATACACGGCACCACAACCATTAAAAGAAATACAAGAAATCTGCAACAAATACGGAGTACTGCTTATAGTGGACATTTCAGCATCAGTAGGTAACCCTGAAATAAAAAAATATGGAGACATACAAGTAGCATCAACGGGAAGTCCAAAAATAGTAAACATAGAAAATGGTGGATTCATAAACAACAAAACCAGAAAAATAGAGTTAAACAAACACTTAATAAAAAGTCTAAAAGCGGACAACATAACATGTGCCGGAATAAGAAACGAAATAAAAAAGGCCCCTCTGATAGAATCAAAAACTATGGAGATGAACACGTATCTAAAGGAAAAACTATGCGAAACGCTATCCCATGACAACATCCACAAAATAATACACCCAACATCAAAGGGACTCAACACAATAATAACGGCGGAAAGCAAAAAGAAGGCAAAAACACTAGCCAACCATATAAGACAAGAAATAAACATCGAAAAAAATATCATCACAACAGGACCAAACTACAATAGAATAAAAAAGGCAAGCATAGTAATCGAAACCAAAAACTTAGACATAACCTCCCTAAAAAAAGAAAATATGAAAAAACTGTCAGAGCTAATATTAGAATCAATAGAAAAATTAGATAATGAAAGTTAAACAGCTTCATTACATTGCCCTCTCGGGAAAAATGTCAAAAGAAAAGAATCATATTATGATTTTATAGCCCTTTCTTTTGTTTTCTCTTCTTCTTGAATCGAATGCAACCAAATCATATACCACTGGATCTCTAATTAATATTTTCCAGACATTATACGTTACCTTTATAAAGTCTTCATTTAATTTTATGTTATCGGTTATTAATGGACATTCATATGGAAATTCGTTTTCGTCAAATATTAAGTGTAGTCTTGAATTTTTTGAAAGATGAGGTATTAACGGAAATGTCCTGCACTGTATCGGCCTTATCCTCCTATCACAATGTGGAGGATTTTTGCATTCAACCAAAAATACATCGTCTTGCCATGTGTGTGGATAATCCAAATCCTTGGAACTCATTACATACAAATCAAAGCAGTCGCTGTCCTCATACATCAATTCTTCACCAGGTAATAAATATAATGCCAAGTTTTGGTTAATGTAGTCCCCTTCATCGTATATACAACATACTTCACCACATAATGTTCCACAGTCAAAGTTTACTGGAGAAACCTCATCCAACATTTTGTATATCTTTTCTATACTTTTCTTCATTTGCTCTGCTGTTATTTCCATGATACTGCACATCCCGTTGCTAAAATAGTTCATCCACACCATTTACTAACTTTTCCGCTAATTCATAGGTTTTACTCATAGGCTCATAAGAAAAAGTTTCATATACTAATGTAGGTATACCACTTTCCATTATAGGTATTGTTATGAATTCAGGACTGGTCCTATACTCCGGAGCGTAATATTCCAGTTCTTCCATTTGTGACAACAGCATATCCAGGTATTCTGTTGATTTCTCATCAAACCCCGGTGCAAATAGGAAGTTAGTTTTTTCATACTTTCCAGGACCTCTTAATCCCTTATTGGAATGCACATCAACAACAAAATCATAACCTCTCTCTATAACGTGTGGTGCTATAAATTCCTGTGCCAATAATTGTCCATCCATGCGTCCTTCCGTTTTATCATCAAGTTCACCGAACACATTAGTATTGTAGATATAGTAGGCATGTTTCAAATCATTATCATACTTTCTTATCGTGTCAAACAATGCCCTGTGTGACTTACTTTCCAATGGATGCATACCAATCAAATATGCAATCTTCACATCAGAATCCTTATTTCCATAGGGTCCGTGAATATGTACAGAACCCAGTTCATTTTCACCAATCAATATCCCATCATATTCTTCTGAAACAACCTTAGCAAAATCAGTAGGTCCCTCAGGACAATTTTCTTCAAACATTATAATCAACACCCCTTTTTTTTCTTGCTATAATAATAATATCATATTCCAAACTTAAAAATTTTTAGCAGAACAGATATAAATCGACTCTACAGAAAACATTATTTTGTGTGAAGTATACCTGTTAGTCAAATTTAACATTCGTGCAATTTCTATGTGTTCCCAAAAAGGAATCATATTACGCGTTACCCTATAGACTATTCTAATATTATATTTATAGAAAAAGACAGATTTCAGAATTATAACCTGTTACCAAACTTTTGTTATAACTTTTACATATCCTTCATCGTTTTAAGATATGATAAACTAAAGATTCGGCTTTGTAGAAAACCCCAAAATTGAAAAAAAATATTGTAAAGATACATATGGAACTTTACAATAGAAAAAAGAGTAGTAGGAGGTTAATTTTTAAGTGCAAGCAATGCTATTTTTTCATTTATTTGATCAACTATATTTTCATTACTGCCTAATTCATAGATTTCTATTATTTTATCTTCATCATAGCTTTCCAGCAAATTGTCCTTCCTATCAGTTAGTGTTTCTTCGGTTTTTTCGACTTGCTGTGATGTTGTGTTTATGTATACTGCTGTGATGTTGCCCCTACTTTTAATTCCAAGCATTTTTAGTGCTTGACTTATCTGTTTTTGTGCTGATGTTCTTACACAGATTTCCAGTCCTCTGTCTTTTGCAAAGTTTTGTTTTTCGTTGAATGCCTTTATTGCCTGTGATATTCCTTGTCTAATGTGTTTTGTCCCGCATATGTTATCTGCGTCCAGTAATTGTATTATGGAATCTTCCTTTAATGAGGTTATTTTATCTATTTGTTTTAGAAATTTTGGTATGTTTTCTATTTCCACATTTGCATACGTGCGTATTTCTATTGGATAAACGGACAGTAAGTCTTTTTGTAGATCATGCATTTTTTTACCTTCTTTTTTTGTCGGTCAGTATTTTGTTTACTCCTTTGAGGTATGCTTCTACACTTGCCATAATGATGTCCGGTTCCGTACTTCTTGATGTTATTATCTTGTCTTCGTGTTTGAGTTTCACCAGCACATCAATCAGTGCATCTGTTCCTCCAGTTATTGCATCCACATGATATTCTTCCAGAGTAATGTCTGCCGTATCTGCAATACTTTTTCTTATTGCTTCTATTGCCGCATCTACCGGCCCTACTCCTACACCTGCCTCTATTTTTTCCCTGTTGTTTATGTTTACTTTTACTGATGCTGTTGGTGTTACTTTGTTACCGGATACTGTTGTGTATTCCTGTAGTATTAGGGAGTCTTCTGGGTTTATGCTTAATATTTCATCTGTTATTGCCTGTAGGTCCACATCCGTTACCGTTTTTCCCATATCGGATAGGTTTTTTACTCTTTCGAATATTCTGTTTAGCTCATCATCCGTTACTTCTGTTCCTGTTTCCTTAATTTTTTCACTTATAACATGTTTTCCCACATGTTTTCCAAGGATGAATCTTCTGCGATGTCCTACCTTTTCCGGTTTTATTGGTTCATATGTATCCGAATTTTTCAGTACCCCATCTGCATGTATTCCTGATTCGTGTGCAAATGCATTTGCTCCAACTATTGCTTTGTTTGTTTGTAGTGTTACCCCTGATATTCTTTCTACCAATTGTGATGTTTCATAGAACAGTTCCGTTTTGAGGTGTGTTTCTTCTTTGTATAACGATTCTATTGCCATGATTAGCTCTTCACATGAAGCATTTCCTGCTCTTTCCCCAAGTCCATTGATTGTTACATGTGCTTGTGTTGCTCCTGCCCTTAGTGCTGCCAGTGTATTTGCTACTGCAAGTCCAAAGTCATTGTGGCAATGCACACTTAGAGGCATGTTCAGTTTTGCTAGTTCCCCATAGAAGTCATATGCTCTTTCTGGTGTTAGTAATCCTATTGTGTCACATGCACATATCCTGTCTGTTCCTGCATCTATACATTTCGTGTATAATTGTTTTAGATCTTCAATACTTGTTCTTGTAGCATCTTCTGTTGAGAGCTCCACTATCAGTCCGTGACTTTTTGCATATTCTGTTGCATTTACAGCCATTTCTTCTACTTGTTCCCTTGTTTTTCTTAGTTTTTGTTCTATGTGTAAGTCTGATGACGGAATCACCAGGTGAATACTGTCTACTTCACAGTCTATTGCTGTGTCTATGTCTATTTTTACTGGTCTTGCGAAGCTACATATTTCTGCATTCAGGTTGTTTTCTGTTATTGTTTTAATACTTTTCTGTTCATCTTTTGAGGTTATTGCCGATCCCGCTTCTATGACATCTACCCCCAATTCATCCAGTTTAAGTGCTATTTTTAGTTTTTCGTTGGATGTTATTAGTACTCCTGGTGTTTGTTCACCATCCCTTAGTGTGGTATCTAATATTCTCAGATTTTCAAACATTGCTATCACCTATTTTTTTGCCAATACGGTTATTATTCTTGTTAAGCTTTTATGCATCCTTATTGAATGCTGTTCCAATATTTTAAGAGGTGTGTTTTCAACTACTTCATTCATATCTATGTAATGTGGGCTTGCCATACAGATGTGTCCATCATCCTTTAAATATTTTTCTATTGCCACTAATGCTTCGGTATACAGTTTTTTTGTGTCTTCCCCACCCAATGTTGTTGATATTCCATATGGTGGATCCATTGCTACTGCATCTACTGTTTCCTCAATTTCCAGTTTTCTTACATCTTCCCAGTATACTTTGAAGTTTTCGAATCCTTCATGTGCAAGGTTAAGTTTTGTTCCCTCATACATACATTTTTCAAGGTCTGATGCTATTAGGGTTGTGTTAAGGTCTCCTGCTTCTATCAGGATTCCTCCCGTTCCACAGAACGGATCCAATACTATGTCCCCCTCTTTTACGTGTGCAAGGTTTACCATGCATAGGGCCAGTTTTGGACTCATTGATCCCGGATGGAAATATGGCCTTTTGTGTGGTTTGTTATCGAAGAAGTGTCGTTTGTCCTGTTCTATCAGAAGTTCCGTGATTATGGTTTTATTGTATCCTATTACTTTATCTTCTTTAAATTCGTTTGTACATATTTTTGGATCTGTATATACCAGTTTTATTGTGTGTACTGCATTGTCCAATGATACGGGCATTTGACAGTCCTGTTTAATGATTCCTCCAATTAGCCTTTCAGTTTTATCCTTGTCTACTTCCCCATTACCCATTCTCTTTACCCTTACCTTGAAGGTGTCTTTAATATGTTCTTTCCAGGATATTTCCTTAATGGAAGTTTCCACTTCTTCGGGCGTGGTTTTGCTTAATGTCAATAATATTTCATGTGTGTATCCAAGGTGTGAACCTAGTCCTATTACCTGTTCTTTGTTGGCATCCACGTTCAATTCAATTATTCCAGGGTATTCATTTATTATTTCATAGTCAATTTCCAACGTTTTAAGTCTTGCTAAGAGTTCTGCCTTAGGTAATGTTTCATTTTCTTGTGATAATACTACAGTGATTTCCATATGTTTTTAAGCCTCCTTACACCTATTTTTGGTACTAATTTGAATATTATTCCTGTTTTAACTAATTCTTTAAGCAATGGTGTTTGACTATCCATGTCCCCATGTTCAGATATGATTTTATCGACATCGTATTCTTTTAACTGTTTGAACATGTAATTAAAGTCATCCTCTTCCATGTCTTCTATTATATTTTGAACGTTTTGCTGTGCTTTAAATTCATTATCATATCTTTTATGGTATTGTTTTTCATAGTCTAATAGATATTTATTATTTTCTTCCTCAAGCATCTTGTTTGAATTTAGACTGGCAATTTCTGCACAGGTAAAACCGGCTATTAAACCTCCACCGGTTGTAGGTTTAACTTGTCCGGCCGCATCTCCCAACAGTATAGTATTGTTTTGAACAATCTTTCTTTTTGAATTAAATCTTGGTATCAATCCGTTATGTTTTTCAATAATCCTGTCATTAACGTTTAATCTATTTTTTAAGAGTTTTTCTGCATCCCTGTATGATCCCTTAGTAAACAGCCCTACTCTCTTAGTAGAGGGTGATGTTGGAATTTCCCATAAAAATCCGGGAAGTAACTGCTTGTTGATACTGAGGTTAACATAATCTGTATCCACATTATCTGTTCTAACCGTATATTGCAATCCAAGAAAGGAGTCATTTTTTATTTCAGGATTCATTTTTTCTGAAGTGTGGCATGTCGGTCCTGTAGATATAGTTATCAGTCGTGATGAGTATTTGCGGTCTATCGTTTTAATAATGGTGTTATCCATATCCACATCCAATACTCTTTCACCCAAGTGTGCATCTACACCTGCATCTTGTGCCCTATCAAACAGGTACTTATCATACATTACCCTATCCAACACATATGCAACTGTTTTATCCTTACCTACCCTTATACTATTATTATCCGGTGAGTAAAGGTTTGCTCCCCTTACTTCATTGTCAATAAATTGTTTAGGGAGATTTTTAGTACCACAAATGTTTGTTGATACCAAACCTGCACATTGTAGTGGTTGTCCTATCCTGTTTTTCATATCAAAGAGGGCTACATCATACCCCTGTTTAGCCATCTTATATGCATATGTAGAACCTATTGGTCCAGCACCCACCACAGTAATATCGTAATTCGTCATTTAACATCCCACTATTTATGTCTTTTAAACATTTCATCATGTTTTCTTAGTATTTCTTCTTTATCCAGTTGTCTGGACTGATAATTGTTTCTGTTGTCTTCCCATCTTTCTTTTACAGACACGTTGTTGGTTTCATCATATTGATTGTGGTCCGGTTGAATAAACCCTTCATCTTCCAGGTAATTGTCCTGAGAATAATCCTGTCGATATTCATCATAATGATCCGGTTGAATGTAACCTTCATCCATGTAATTCTGTTGATTTTGTGGCTGGTAGTTAGGCTGCTGATTATAATTACTCTGTGGCTGGTAGTTAGGCTGCTGATTATAATTACTCTGTGGCTGGTAGTTAGGCTGCTGATATTGTTGCTGATAACCTTGTTGTTGGAAATTATTGTTCATATAGGTGTTTTGATTACCAAAACCAATATTGTTCATCTGTGTTAATATTATTTCTTCAACATTTTTTGGAGACGGAATATCATCAAGAATTGTTTCTGACATTTCATTAGCTCCATAAATTATAATGTCACCAACACTGATTAATCTTTCAAGCAATGATTGTCTAATTTCTATGTCCTGAATTTTGTTATATGACATCATGATTTTTTCCTTACGAATAAATCCTCTCTCAATGATAATACGTTTATCCGTGAAGACGTACTTCGTATAATTCCAGTCCATAATATCCAAGATTAACTTAATTATTACCACCAATATCAAGAGCATAAGTAATAATTCAGCATAAAACATTACATTATCAATTGAAATATGAAAGTTGCTTACCAACTGAGAGTGTAAAGTATAAACAATTGCCATAATTGGTGCAAACATGAATATTAGCAAGAACAGCACTACAATTTTCAGTAGAAAATTATCGGAGTACAACCAAAAATTAGGTTTAGTCTCCAGTAATAACTTTTCGGAATGAATAGTATCATATTCTCCCCTATTACTACGCTCTATATGTTTATTCTGATTTGGTTTCGGCATCATCAGTAATACCTTCCTTTTAATATATATGTTAAATATATTTGTAATTAATGAATAATATATTTATAATTAACCCGAGTATATACAAAATTTAGGACAAAAATAATATGAATTCAAAGATTATAGAGAAAGAAATAAACATAGAATCAACACATTTATTATTAAAAACTGATATCAATGCAAATCTAGAAGAATTCATTGCTAAACAAAGAACAATAATACAAAATGAAATAAACAGAAATCACCAATTTAACGGTTACAGAAAAGTACCTCAGATCGAAAAACCAAGAATCCTGAATCTGATGACAAAAGCTTCAAACATTAGTGGCATAGGTCCCATGTCAGCAGTAGCAGGCAGTATGAGTCAAATATGCCTAGAACATCTTGAAAAATTTGATACAAGATACTCAATAATAGAAAATGGTGGAGACATTGCATTAAAGACCAACAAAGAAGCCATACTTGCAATATATGCAGGTAAAAGTCCTTTCTCAAATAATATTGGACTAAAATTAAAACCTCAAAAAGACTCTTATGGAGTATGCACATCCAGTGGAACGGTAGGCCCATCAAAAAGTTTTGGAAAGACTGATGCCACAATAGTTCTGGGAAAAGAAGCGAGTATAACAGATAGTCTTGCAACACAAATAGGAAACTATGGAAACGGGGAAGATGATGAAGAAATAGTAAACAACGCATTGGAAAAGGCCGAAGAATACTCTTCTTATTATGATGGAGTAATAGTTATCAAGGGAGAATACCTTGCAAAAGTAGGGAATATACCAAGAATAGTAAGAATCAATTAACATCCCAAAGTTCACACCACCAATCAGAAAGGAAGAATATCACACTGAAATGGATGAAAAGAGCGATTGATTGGTTGACTTATAACCATTACTCTTCCCACAGATTAACATATGAATAAGCAGTATTTTATTAGCCGTCCCAAGCCCGAGTTACAAAGGATAGATTTTCCAACCATCCCCTGATTTTGTAGCCATTATCATGTAATTATTAACAATATATTAACTTAAGAAACAATTCGAGAAAAAAATAAATTAAAACATATAATTAATACATACATACAATAATAATATATATTTAAAAACAAATTTTTCTAGGGTGATTAATTATGGAATTTGATAATAATAAATTTTGCCAATCTTGTGCTATGCCTATGAATGATGAAATCCGTGGTACAAATGAAGACGGTAGCTTAAGTGAAGATTATTGCAAGTTCTGTTATGAAAATGGAGAATTTAAAGAAGATTTCACTATGGCCGAAATGATTGAATTTTGCATACCATTGACTGTTGCAAATTCCGACATGGACGAACAATCCGTAACTGTAATGTTAAATAAGGTTATGCCACAATTAAAAAGGTGGAAAAAATAGTTTAAAACCTTATTTTTCTACTATTTTTTTATAGAAACCTTTTATCTCAAGAATGAACCTAAAATCACTATAACTATTATAATCAGTACCGAAACCAATATACTGTTTAACGTTCTTTTATCCATAATATTGCACTCCTATAAATTTTCAAGACAAACTTCCTGCAGCACTTGTGCATCGGGATTGTTAGGGTACATTACCAATACTTTTGTAAAGCACTCTATGGCCCTTTGGAAGTTGTCCAATTCCATGTATGCCACTCCCTTATTGTTTAATATGATTGCATTAGTATCATCTATTTTTAATGCATTATCATAACATTCTATTGCTTCCTCGTAACGCTGCAAGTCCAGCAAAGTATTTCCCTTGCTTGCCCATGTTGTAGAGTCTTTCATATCATCAAGACATAGTTCCAATGATTTATCATATGATTCCAATGCTTCTTCACTTTTACCAAGCATATTCAATATTGTTCCCCTTTCGTTCCATACATCAGGGTCAGTATCATCTATTTGCAGTACATTGTCAAAGTATTGTAACGCCTTTTCAAAATCATTTAACATTTCATAAATCAAGCCCCTCCAATAAAGGATGGTGGTATTTTGTGGATTGACTTTAAAAGCCTCCGTACTCATCTTAAGAGCCTTATCTGGTTCTCCCTTATTAAGGTAGGCTATTGCCATGTTATTATATAAATACTCATTATTTGGCTCTAACTTTATTGCTTTCCTATAATTTTTAATAGCATCCCCAAACTGTCCAAGACGAGTAAGATTGTCCCCAATACGATTTAATAAGTTAGCATCATCAGGATCATATTCCAATGCTGCTTGGTAACATAACGATGATTGCCTGTATTCCCCCATGTCAAATAGTACATCCGCCTTCTTAATAATCATATTCTTTTGATTTATAGCGGATCCTTCCCACTGAGTAACATGAAGTTTCTTAAATTCGAAAACTTGGAATTCATCATTATCCTTTGTATTGTTGGGATACGATTTTCTAAGGTCTTTCTCTAACTCTCTGGAATTTTTATAGCCCAATTTTGCTGGAAGCTCATTATCAGATATTACCTCTTTGAAAGTAAGAATGTCAACTTTTGTTACTTCAGCCTCAAATATTTTCTCCCTTTCCTTAGAGAGAATATTCCAGTAACAATACAACCTATCACCACGGTATAACGGTTGTTTCCAAAGCCTCCTTATAGTAATATTCCTCTTTCCAGATATCAAATCAATATCCCTATTTCCTAATAATAAAATTGGCATGTTAATTTCTCTTTATCAGTTGATTACCAAATTGTCTAGATTTTAGACGAATTTCCGGTATTTTGGTTTCAATATTTTCTAATATTTCCCTTAAAAATTCAGGATTAGGTTCTTCATAATTGGACAAACTAGAATCCAATGTTACCCTATTTCTAAACTGTTGAAGCGTATAACGATTACAATTAAGATCTCTTGTAAGTTCAGCAACATCCTTCGGTTCCAATAATCCAGGAACATATGTTGTTCTACATTCAAGATATACATCCGAATCCATAATTAAATTGATAGTTTCTGTGATTAATTCCCTAGTATTACTTGGATAAACATCACTAATCTTATAATATTTATCCAATGGTGCTTTAATATCCATTGCAACATAATCCAAATCCCTAATGATTTCCCTAGTTTCATCGGGATGCAAACCATTAGTATCCAATTTAACCAATAAATCATTATCCTTAGCTTGTTTAATGAAATTCTTAATATCATCAACATGCAACAGTGGTTCGCCACCACTAAGCACAATAGCATCAATGAAATCCATATTACTTTCAACTTCTTCCTCAATCTCCTCAATATCCCACCGGGTAAGCTGCTGGTTTTTAAGCAGTTGAGGATTATGACAATATTTACATCTAAGATTGCATCCTGGAGTAAATAGAACCAAAGCCATTTTTCCGGGATAATCCAGAGAGGAATAAGTTGGTTGAATATTCATAAAATCACTATACGCACTATAATAAATTACTGATATACTATTTGTAATTCCAAATACTAATAATTTTAAAATTTAATACCGAAAGTATTATGAACATACCTTCCATAAAAACAGGAAAATGTTAGAAAAAACCTATTAACTTATGAAGATATGCATAAAATCAAAAAAAGAATTCATGCAAAAAAAAGAAAAGAATGTTATTTTAGTATTGTTAATGTAGCTTTAGATGAATTTAAGTCTGTGTAATTTCCTCGTGCAAGAACTTCAACTAGATAATTAGCCACATAATCGCCCTGAACCAAAAATGTTAATAATATCAAAATACTTCTATCCTAATTCCCCTTATTATGGAATTTCAAACTGTTAACGGATTATACCTTTTTTATAGAGAAATAAATGATATTTTCTGTTTTAGAAAAAAATAAATAGTTCCAAATTAAACCTTAATGTGTAAGAAAAATAATAAAAATTAAAATATAAATAAAGTGATATAATGTCTGATAAAACTAAAATTTATGAGGGTGCCAAAGTTGTTGGTGATGTAACACTCAGTGATAAAGTTGGTATCTGGTATAACGCTGTAGTTAGGGGTGATGAAGCTCCTATCAGTATTGGTGAAAGATCAAATGTACAGGACAATTGTGTTGTGCATGTTAGTGAAGGTAAACCAGTTAAAATTGGTAAGAACGTTTCTATCGGACATGGTGCTATAATTCACGGATGTACTATTGACGATAATGTAATTATTGGTATGGGTGCTATTGTTTTGAATGGTGCCCACATTAAAAGTAATTCCCTGGTTGGAGCCGGAGCATTAGTGACTGAAAATAAGGAATTCCCTGAAGGTTCCCTGATTATTGGCAGTCCTGCAAAGGCTGTTAGAGAATTGAATGAAGAAGAAATTAAAGGCATTACTGCTAATGCCGATGAATATGTTAACCTTGCATTTGGAAAAGAAGAGTAGATTATTATGGTTAAGACTAGAAATGTACTTGAAGAATTTAAAACATATGTGCCGGGTAGAAGTAAGAAGGAAATTGCTGAAAAGTATGGTGTAAAAGAAGAGGATATTATCAAGTTAGGTTCCAATGAAAATCCATGGGGTCCTGCTCCCGGAGTTTATGATGCCATTACAAATGCCATTTGTGAGATGAACCGATATCCTGAGAGCAATCATGAATATCTTAAGGAAAAAATTGCTGAGTATGCTGGTGTCGGGCAAAATCAGGTAATTGTAGGCGGTGACGGTGCTGATGAACTGTTTGATGTTCTAGCAAAGACTGTTATTGAACCTGGTGATGAATTTATTGTTCATCCACCTACATACACATATTATGAGTATGTTTTCAAACAACAGTTTGCAAAACCTGTTTATGCTCGTTGGGATGTTGAAGAAAATAAACTAGATGTTGATTCCGTGTTAGATAACATTACCGACAAAACCAGGGCAATATTCCTTTGTACTCCCAACAATCCTACTGGCGGACTGATTCCACAAGAAGATATTATTAAGATAATTGAAGCCACTGATGCATTAGTAGTTGTTGATGAGGCTTATTGGGAATTTTCTGAAACCAACAATGTTAACCTGTTAGATAAGTATGATAATGTATTTATTATCAGAACTTTTTCAAAAGTTATGGGGCTTGCCGGTCTTAGAATAGGTTACGGTTTAAGTAATCCCGACTTTTTGGAAAAAATGAACAGAATTAAGCCCGTGTTCAGCTTAACCGTACCTTCCCAAAAAGCAGTCCTTGCTACTCTTGAGGATAAAGAGTTTATTGAAGAATCTACAAGAAAGTCTATTGCCGAACGTGAATACTTATATGAAAGCATTGATGCTATGAAAAATTTACACATATATAAATCCAAATCCAACTATCTGTTAGTTGATTTGCATAAAAGTGGTTATACTGCTGCACAAATGGCTGAAGAGTTAATGAAAAACGGCATCATTGTAAGAGATTGTACTAGTTTCCAAGACTTAGATGAATATTATATGCGAATTAGTGTTGAAACTCATCCTAAGAATGAAAAGTTCATTGAAGTTCTTAAAGAAATAGTAGAATAACAAAAAATGAGGAGTACCCTACTATACTCCCCTGCTCTATTTTTAATGTCTTTTTGGATTATGATATACAAGTGCTGCCACAACACTAGCCTTGTCTATTACTTCATGCGTTTGAATAACTTCTTTGTAATCTATGATTTCCAGTTCCCTTTTTTCCATCATGTATTCTGCCATGAACCTTGCTTCCTCTTCGAGTTCTTTAACGTCCCTGTTTATTCCACCGGTTTCTATTACACAACCCATTTCTCTAGCTTGACAGAATGCTATTACTGCAGATATTTCATCCCCCGGATTGTCTGAATATTGATGGGAAAGTACACAATTCGTCATTTCTCCCGGTTCAAAATTTGGCATAGGTATTACTTCAGTATTGGGTGGTAACATACTTGAAACAGGTATTAAATTAACATTACCAATTTTTGCTTCAAGTAATGCATTGTCAAAGGCGTTGAGTTTGTTTGGTCCTTCTGATGCTCCTTTTGTTAGTGATACTTTCATTATTAATAATCCCCCCAATAGTTATCAATAACATCTTTGTAATTAGTCTCTAATTAATTTAAGGATTAAAAAACCAGGAAAATAAATATTTTAATAACTTAAAGTAATATTATTTGATAAAGTATATAATCATTTATAAACAAATATATTAATGCATATTAATAATAGATAAAATAAAAAATCAGAACACAAAGTTCTAAACTAACAATAATTACATTATGGCTCTGTAGAAAACATTACTTCGAGTAAAGTATGAATAATACTCAAATATCACTTTCATACAGGGAAGATGTTTTATTTCAACATATCCTATTTTCATCATACAC
>CADBRM010000019.1 GCA_902797085.1 uncultured Methanobacteriaceae archaeon | reverse complement strand
TTGAAGAGGTTCCTGTTGTTGAAGAGGTTCCTGTTGTTGAAGAGGTTCCTGTTGTTGAAGAGGTTCCTGTTGTTGAAGAGGTAACTACAGATTGGGTCATGTCTGATGATGAAGTTGTAGATTTATTTGATGATTTTGTTGTAGATGACTCTCCAAGTATCACGAACGAAGTTGTTGAGGAAAAACTTATTGAAGAAGAAACAGTAGAAACTCCTGTGGTTGAAAAATCTGCAGTAGAAGAAGTTTTCGGTACTGTTGAACAAGAAATTCCTGCAGTAGAAACTGCAGCTCGGACTGTAGAAACAGTGGAAGAACCTTTGGTAACTCAAGAGATTACTCCTGAAGAAGCTTTATTCACAGAAGAATCTTCTGTTCCGGAAGTTGAAGTTCCTACATCAAAACTAGAAGTAGAAAATCCTACAGTTAAAGCTCCTATTGTGGAAACGCCTACAATTAAAGTTCCTGAAGTAGAAACTCCTTCAGTTGAAATTCCGTCCGTAGAAACTCCTACTGTTGATGTTTCAGAACTTGGTAAACCTATCCAAGAGCAAGTTAAAAAAGTAGCACCAGCAGCAGGTGATGCAGTAGCAACCAGAACAGCAGTGGCATCAGACAAAGTGGACTTAGAAAAATTAGTAGCAACTGATGAAGAAGCTCCAATAATCAAATCAATGGATGATTCAAAACTTGATAAAACCGAGTTAAAAACTGTTGAAGATAATAGGGACGAAGCAATTAAATCTAAATTTAACAAATCCTTGGATGAAGAGGAACTAGAAGATTTAGATGTGGATGAAAATATTAATTCTTTAACAAGTAGGATAACAACAATTTTGATTATTGTATTGGTTTTAATCATTGCAATTGTTGTAGCTACTTTCTTAGTTCAAAATATTGGTTTATAATCCAATATCTTTTTTCTTCACCCTTAATACTTTTTTTTAAAAATATTTATAGAAATTACTAAAATATAATATATTATGATACTTCAGGATAGACGTCAAGACTTAGGACGTATTAATGAAATTGTTCGAGTTTTGGTAAAGCATGGTTTTGAATCATTTGCAGTTTATGTTTCTAACAGAAATAACAGAATTCCTTTAATTACCAGAAATGTTACAGAAGATATGCCTACTGATGCTAATGTTAGATTACGTTATGTATTGCAAGAATTGGGAACTACTTTTATTAAACTTGGTCAAACATTAAGCAATTATCCTGAGTTAATTGGTTTTGATTTAGCGGATGAATTATCTAATCTTCAAGAATCTGCTCCAATTGATAGTTATGAAATAGTTAAAGAGATTATTGAAGAAGAGTTTTCAAAACCTATTGATGAAATATTTGAGGATTTTAGTGAAGAACCAATAGCTTCTGCCAGTATAGGACAGGTTCATACCGCATTTTTAAATAACAAATGGGTTGCTGTTAAGGTTCAACATCCCGGAATTAAGAAGATGGTAAAAAGTGATATACGAATAATGCGTATTATTGCTAATAGAATTAACAATGGACTTGATATTGCAAAATCTTATAACTTACCCGGACTTGTGGATGTATTTGAAAAAGATATTAAAAAGGAATTGGATTATAAGTTTGAGGCTATGAATGCAATACACCTTAATGATTTACTAAAAGATGATGAAGTATATGTTCCTAAAGTTTACTTGGAGTATACGACCAGTAAAGTTTTAACGATGGAATTTTTAGATGGTGTAAGTTTAAATAAAGTGTTAAAATCTACTGATGATACTTATGATAAAACAAAAATAGCTCTTCAGGGTGCAGATTCTTTTATTAAACAGATTTTGGTACATGGATTTTATCATGCTGATCCTCATGCAGGAAATATTTTTGTATTGGAAAATGATACTGTTGCTTTTGTTGATTTTGGAATGATGGGTCATTTGGATGATGATTTAAGGGAAGATCTTGCAAAACTTTTCATATTCATCACCGAAGGTGATGCTAAGCTGTTAACAAAACAATTAATGTATATGGGTATTGTTGAAGATTATATGGATTATAAGGGCATTGAAAATGAGATAATGTTATTGTTGGATAAGTATTATGGAATCCAATTCAACGATATTTCGGGGGTATTGCGTGGATTAATTGAAGAGGATGTATTAAACGAGTATGATATTGTTCTACCAAGAGATTTGATGATGGTTATCAGAACAATAACCATGATTGATGATATAGGCAGGTCATTGGATCCTGACTTCGACACCACTGCCATTATTAAACCATATGCTTTGAATATGCTGACCGGCACTATCAAACCTAAACGTTTAATGAAGAAAGCTACATCACATATGATGGATATACAAAATTTGAGTAAAAAATTACCTGAATCCATGTTAAACTTTTTTAATGTTGTGGAAGATGGTCATTTGAAGATATCGTTGGATCTTGATGAGGTAGACAGATTAAATATGATGGTATCACGTATAGTAAATGAAATAGTTTTAGCAATGATAATAGCTGCATTATTGGTAGGTTCTTCATTAATTATGAGTATGGATAATGGTATAAGATTTTTAGGTTATCCCATATTGGGGTTCCTTGGTTTCACATTCAGTGCTATAATGGGTATAATACTAATTATAATGATTATACGTGGTGGAAACTATTAAAAATATTTAAAATAAGATAATTTTTTTTGGGAGATTAAAAGAAACTATCAAGACTGGTTTGTCTCTCATTATTCATTATTTGTTCTTCAGAATAACCAATTGATTCTAAAATACGTAATGTTGCAGGTAATACTTGATTTTGAATGTAATATTCCGGATCATATTCCTTATTGGCAGCCAATTCAACTGGTTCTGCACGTCTACTAATAGGTTCATTACCTTTGGTAATAATATAACGAATAATTGATCCACTGGTTACATTGTGCCCATTCATTCTTAGCTTTTCAGCAGCTATGACATGTGGAGCAATTTGTTTATAATTTTCTGGTCTTTTAGTTAACTTTGTATGGATAACTAAATCTTCCAATTCAACTTCACCACTATTCAAACGTTTAATGACATTTTTCACTATTTTTTTAGCTTTTTTTGGTGAAGCATCTTTTAGTATAGCTTCTAATACATCATGTTGGGTATTTTTTGCTACAGGAGCCCAGTCTCTACGAACAAGTTCTAAACCTTTAACGGTTATTTCACCATCATATATCACAGCATATCTTTTTTTAGATACAAAGAATCCTCTGTCATAGTAACCTTCCAGTTCTAACTCCATATCTTCTGGAAGATTTTGGTTTATGGAGCTTAAAAGCTCCGTTACCTGTTCTTCAATTTTTTTTGGAATGCTCATTCGATTAATACACCGTTTACGATTCCTTTTTGACCTGGTCTTGAAGTAATTTTTGCTTTACCGATTTCGGTTTCTACTACAGCACCTTTTGTAACAATATTCCTTCTTACAAAGTGAGTGTTAGCAGAGTTTTCGAGTACAGTAATGATTTCAACGTTTTTACTGGAGTTGTCTTTAGGGTCGATAACGTTGATTCTGTTTGCAACGGTAGCTCTGGTTTTAGTACCATTTCCTCTTACAACAATCTCTTTTTTAACTTCTTCACCGATTCTGGTTTCTGCTGGTGTTCTACCAAATTCAGCGTTTCTTTTATTTCTATTTCTTCTGGATCTAGCCCCAGTTGGGCTTCTTAATGAACTTCCTTGCCAAATAGCCATATTTTCACCTCTAGTTTTATTCCATGTAATACATGTGTTAAAATAATAATTGATATTAAAATCCGTAATGCTCTATAAATAAACAGTTTTTTAACCTATTGGTTAATTTAGAACATTATTATAGTATACACTATTTTACAATAATATTATAATATATCATTTCTTTAATATTTATATTTATGGTAATCATATAATAATTTTTTATTGAAAAAGGAGTTGTATATTATTTTCATTATTCCTTAACACTTATTAAAAAAAAGATTTAGAAATAATAGTTGTCTTTTTTTAATCTATCATTTCTTTAAAATGGGTGTTATTAGTAGTAATATTGTTTATGTCTGCATCTATGTCTGCCGTTATCTTGCGTTCCTTTATTAATAAACATTGATAATAAGCTTCCATTTTCAGAATTTTTTGTACCAATCAATTCTGATATTAAACCATAATCCTTTTCTAATTGCGAAATGAATTTAACACCTTTTATTATATTGTTTTTCTTTTTACTTTTAGGTTTTACAACATATCTTTTTACTTGTGTTAATTTTAAAGAGTCATATTTTTTTCTTTTTTCTTCATTTGATAAAACGTTATATGCTTCATTTATTTCTTTAAATTTTTTTTCTGCATCATAACTTTTGTTAACATCCGGATGATATTTAAGTGCAGCTTTTTTGTAAGCCTTCTTAATAGTACTCTTGTTTGAATTTGATTGAACACCTAATATTTTATAATAATTTTTTTCAAGATCCATATAATACCCCACATATATATTTAAATCCTGCTTATATCATTTTTGAATCATGTCTATTTTTATATATTTATTTTCTTATATAGTAACTTTTCTATTTTTTATATATCACATTAAATTATTTTTTAACAGTTGGTTTTTCATAATCAGGAGATTCTATTATTAAACGACTTTTAAATAATATGAATAATATATATTATACCAATATAAATTAAGAAAAAGAAGGTCGTATAAAATGGCATATAGTGATGATAAAATAAATATGGTTCATGGTGCTGGTGGAGAAGTAATGCAGGATATGATTTCCGATATTATTTTAGGAAACTTATCTAAAACCAGTGTAAATGGTGGAATCGGTTTAGAATCTTTAGATGATAGTGCTACAATACCATTGGATGATAATCATGTAGTTGTAACAACTATTGATGCACACACTGTTCAACCATTATTTTTCCCTGGTGGAGATATAGGAAGAATATCTGCAGCAGGTACATTGAATGATATTTCTGTAATGGGTGTTAAACCTGTATCATTAAGTAATGCAATGGTTATAAGTGAAGGATTTGAAAGAGCAGATTTAGAACAAATTATAAAATCTATGAACGAAACTTGTGAAGAAGTTGGGGCAGCTATCATTACTGGAGATACAAAAGTTATAGACAGTGATAAGTTAGATAGTATGATTATCACAACAGCAGGTATTGGTATAGGTAAAAAGGAAGACATTGTACGTGACTCCGGATTAGAAGTGGGAGATAAAGTAATCATCACGGGTAGTGTTGGAGATCATGGAATGGCTATCATGTCCAAAAGGGAAGGATTTGGATATGAGACAGAATTAAAATCGGATGTAGCACCGGTATGGGGAATGGTTGAAGCTGCTAAGGAAGTAGGAACAATTACTGCAATGAAAGATCCTACCCGTGGCGGAATAGCTAATGCTTTAAATGAAATGGCTAATAAGGCTTCCGTTGGAATGCGTTTAGATGAAGAAAGAATTCCTGTAAAATCTGAAGTAGAAGCAGTATCCGATATGTTGGGAATCGATCCATTTGAAGTAGCTAATGAAGGTAAAATAGTTATGGGTGTCAAAGCAGATGATGCAGAAGACATTTTACAAGCTATTAGAAAAACAAAATACGGAAAGGATGCAGAAATTATTGGGGAAGTAACTGAAGGTAAGAGGGTTATCATGGAAACCGTAATTGGTGGAGAAAGATTAATCGAACCTCCAATTGCAGATCCAGTACCAAGAGTTTGTTAAGGGGTAAATTATGGAACATTTTACATCAAGAACTAAAGCATTGATTATTGATGCAATTATCATAACATTATTTGCAGCATTGGTAAATAACATTCTTTACATTATATTATCAATAGTAAATAATAAGATTACTCTAGCATATTATCCATCAGTGGTTTTAATAGTTATTACAATGCTTTATTTCACAATATTTGAGGCTAAAACCAATAAAACAATTGGTAAAAAAATGACTCATCTCTATGTTTCAGATGAAGAAGGATATATGAGTTATAAAAAAGCTTTCATCAGAAATTTAACTAAAATATACTGGATACCATTAATCTTAGATATTTTAATTGGAAAGATACTGAATTTCCCTTCAAGATTATTTGATAAAATAGCAGGAACAGATGTTTATTCGGATATTGAATTAGAACAAGTAGATGACTAAGACGGGGTAATAGATTGTTAGATATAAAATTATTTAGGGAAGAACCAGAAGTTATTTTTGAATCCGAGAAAAAAAGATTCAGAGAAACAACTAATGCAGAAAAAGTTATTGAATATGATAATTTATGGAGAGAAGGATTAAAAAGATTAAATGATTTGAGATCTGAAAAAAATAAATTATCAAAATCTTTCAAACAAGCTAAAAAAGATGGAAACATCCAGGAAGTAGTGGAAAAATCTAAAGCTGTTGCTAATGAAATTAAAGAGTTGGAACCAAAGATTGAAGAATACGAACAATTGAGGGATGAATATCGTTATAAAGTAGGTAACATTATAGATGATGAAGTACCTGTTTCTGATACTGAGGACGATAATGTAATAGTAAAAAAAGAAGGTACTATTCCTTCATTTGATTTCACACCTTTAAATCACGTTGATTTAATAGAGAAGATTGATGGTGCTGATACGGAAACAGCTTCCAGTATAGCAGGATCCAGATTTTATTACTTAAAACAAGATATTTTGTTTATGAACTTGGCATTGATACAATTTGCTTTAAATGAATTAACAAGCAAAGGTTACACTCCTCTACAAACGCCATTCTTTATCAAAAGTCAGGTTGCAGAGGAAACATCAGAACTTGGTGAGTTTGAAGAAACGTTATACAAAGTAGAAAATGAGGATTTATATCTTATTGCTACAGCAGAACAAACCTTGGCAGCTCTTCACAGGGATGAAATAATTGATGCGGAAGATTTGCCATTAAGGTACTGTGCACTTTCGACTTGTTTTAGAAAAGAAGCAGGTTCACACGGTAAGGACACATTAGGTATCTTCCGTGTTCATCAATTCGAAAAAGTAGAACAATTTATTTATTCTACACCAGAGGAATCAGTAAATGAGCATAAAAAATTATTAGAAGTTACAGAGGACATATATAAAAAATTAGGATTACCTTACAGAATTGTTTCAATAGTATCTTCTGCTTTAAATGATAATGCTTCAATTAAATACGACCTTGAAGCTTGGTTCCCTGGTTCAGAAACATATCGTGAGTTAGTTTCATGTACAAATTGTAAAGATTATCAGGCAAGAAAGATTAAAACTCGTGTAGGAAAAGCTGGAGCTAGTGATTCAAAAATGTTACATACATTGAACAGTACGGCTATTGCAACTGAAAGGACAATGTGTTGTATATTGGAAAATTATCAACAAGAAGATGGCAGTATTAAAGTTCCAGAAGTATTGGTTCCATATATGAATGGTAAAACAATTATTGAAGCTAAAAATTAACCTTCCTTTAATCTTTTTTCAATTAATTTTTTTTAAACATTTATATTACTTATTACAAATTATTAAATAACTAATTAATTAGAAATTAATAATTCATACTCTAAATATAATCAGTATTAATTATTCATTAAAACTAGTAAACAACAAGGTGATCAATATGTTAGTAAGTGAGATCATGACTGAGGAAGTACAAGCGGGATCAGTGCCGGGAGCAGTTCAGACAGTTTACGAGATATTCCGTGATAAAAAATTATCAGGTATACCTATTGTAAAAAAACAGACTGGTGAATTAGTAGGAGTACTTACAAGATCAGATTTGATTAAAAATCCTGATGAAGATCAAATTGCAATGGTAATGACAAGAAATCCTATTACCGCAGCACCTGATGAAGATGTAATTTCTGTAGTTCATAAAATGATTAATAATAAAATTAGAAGAGTTCCTATTACCGAGGATAATAGATTGGTAGGTATTGTAACTTCTTCCGACATAATCAATAAAGCATTATGGCAAATTAACAATACAGAACCGGTAGAAAAATATATGATTCGTAATATTCCAACAGTTTGGGATAAAACTCCTGTTTCAGTTGCATATTCAATATCACATTTCTTCAATTTCAAATCAGTTATTGCATTAAATGATGATAGTAAAGCATCTGGTATTCTAACAGAAACCGACTTTATTAATGAAAGTAGAATAGTTGAAGAACAAGAAGTTCATAATAGCTCTGTAAGTACCGAAGGAGATAAATGGACCTGGAATAGCCAGAGTGTTATGTACATCTTAAAAAACAAACTTAAATTCTCTGACAGATTAGTTAAAGATGTTACAGGAAATAAATTAATATCAGTTACACGTAAAACATCAGTTAAAGAATGTGCAAACATTTTGAAAAAGAATAATATTGAGCAAGTTCCTGTATTGAACATGTCTGATGAGCCAATTGGATTAATCAGAGCAAGTGACTTGATGAGGGCAATGATTGAATAAGTGTTTTTTTTTTCACTTATTCTTTTTTTATTATTATTCAGTATTACTTTTAATCTTAAAATTATTATGGGGAGGAGTTTTTTTTTGTAAACTCATAATTAATCTCATCTTTGTTGGTGACATTTACTAAAAATCAAGTATATTAAATACAATTATGGGTAAATGACACATGTTGAAGGGGAATCAGGATAATAATTGAATAATTATTTCCAGTCTTAATATCTGTTTTTGAGAGGGCATATCCATACTTTCACTCAAAACAAGGTTTTCTATAAATTCAACTCTTTGATGTATTCTACAACTTTGACAGCATCTTCAGTTTTAATATCAAATTTGTTTTCTTTAATGTATTTTAACAATATCTCTTTTTTTTCATCTGATATTGAAGATTTTTTTATAACATAATTGAATGAACGTTTAGGATAATATGTCTCTTTAGCGATTTGGAGTAATTCTTCACATTCGTCAGGGGTTATTATATCTTCATTAACTGTTTTTTCGAAGTTATATTTCATGTTAATCCATGATTCAGACATTTGTTCTAAAGTTTCGGGATTCAGTGCTACGGCAACATCGTCATCAGACTCTATAACACCATTTTTATAGTCCTCAAATATATTACCAACACCTATCATACCAAAGGGATATAATTCACAGGCACGTAAAGCACCCATACTGGAACCGCCAACTACAGTAATTCCACGTTTTAGTGCTTCAAGTATTTCCTTATGTGCAACTGCAGGGCTTTGGTGGAAAACTCCATCGATGATTCCTATAATTTCTATGTCGTCTCTTTTTTCTAGTAAATCATAGATATCCCCTCTTTTAATAGGAGGTAAATATTCGGCATCAAGGATTTCTTTTGCATCATTAAATGATAAGGATAATCCTGTGAATATTATGATGGTCATTTAATCACCCAATAATTCGTTATGTAAATTAATTAACATGTCAATAGATTCTTGTTTCATATTTTTATTGTTCCATTTTTCTATTACAAAGTCTAAATCAACCTTAGTAACGCCATGTACAAGATTATCTGAATGTGCAACAATCTTTTCTTCTAAAGTCTCAGGTATATAATTTCTGTTGGGTAAACCTAATATCTTGGCTTCATCAGCAGTAATTCCGGCACCCACATGACGTTCGGTTATTAAACATATTCTTTCATCAACACCCAGGTCTCTAAGTAAGTCGGCACCAAGATAAGCGTGTTCTATACCATTGGTTACTGTTCGTCCTACATCATGTAACATACAACCGGCTTTCACAAGATCCAAATCGGCTTCATCATGAAGCTTGGTAATGTCCTTTGATCTTTCGTAAACTACCTTGCAATGGTCTATAATATAATCATTGCATTCAAGTTTTGTGTAAACATCCTCTATTAAAGTATCAAGTTGAGACATTTTTCACAATCTCCATAAAACAATATTATTATTAAAAATAGTAGAAAAGGGGAGTTTATTCTTTGTTGACAGTATAAAATGATTCTAAATTTTTTAAATCATCAATAACATCACTATTGTCTTTGAATTCAAGTTTTTCATTACATCTAGGGCAGATAAATTGGAAATCAGTAGCTTCCTCAAACGGGTATCTGCAACCATTAGGACAAACGAAAAACATATTGTTTTCTTCATATTCTAAAGATTCTTTAATTTCTTTGTTATGACGATTGTATTGTTCTTCTAGAATTTGAGCTGCTTTTCTAGAATCAAATCTCCAGTAGTAGGTGAACCATTGTGTTTCAGGATCTTTTTTCCTAGTGTAGTTTGCCATTCCAACATCATATAATTTATACAAAATTTTCCTAACAAAATTTAGTTTGATACCTGTTGCTTCTGCTATTTGTTCATCAGTAACTTCAGCAGTAAATAGACAATCTAATATTTTTTCACTAGTATCTGCATCATGAGTAACATCACTTGCTAGTCTTTTAACGTTGTGTTCATTTAAAAATTTAGAATCATAATCAAATGTATATATAACCTTTTTTCTAGCCATTATATCTCTCTTTTATTATCTCTACAATAATTGTACGAGTTATTTAATTACTTAAATTGTGTATATTTGTCTATCAATAGTAAATTGTTATAGTATAAAGAAGTAGCCCTAATTTAAGTATTCCATCATCTTCTAGAATGTTTATTTAATGTTTCATTAAATTATCATTTATTATTTGATACGTAATATATTATATTGTATCTATTATTATAAATAATTATCTTTTTTAATAAGTATGGCAGGGATATGCGTAATCTTATCCAGCATCTCTATACTGACTTCACTGCATTCAACATCAAATAGTTCCTTCATGTTATAGATTGTCTCAAAGAAGTCAGTGGAGTTTTCCCGTTGAGAAGTTTCTGCAATATTGGCAAGTTCAATTAATTCAGGGATATCCAAATTAATTGTAGAAGCTAGGGGTGTTGCTCCTATTTTCTTACCAAATGCTCTTAAAATATAACCATAAATGCCGGTATCATTTTTTATTCCCTTAACTGATTTAGGCAGTGTGGTAAATAATGTCTTTCTAATTAAGTATGTGGGGTCGGTGTCAATTATTATAACTTCAACATCAATTTGGCTTTTTTCATATACTAATTTTTTTATAGTTTTTGCACTATTCAACGGATTTTCGGGTAATAATGAAACATAATTTCCCGGAACATTGCTTAGGTCTACACCCGCTTCTGCGGTTGGTTGCAGTGCATGTTTAAGACCATATTCTCTTAGAATGAATTCTTTATGATTACGTGCTTGCTTAGGCATCCTTCTAAGATTTGTAGTTGTTCGTTTACTGTAACCTAGAATAGGACATAAAATATATCCCCAAATAAGTTTACACCATATTTCAGCAATAACAATACTTGATAAACTAGTTTCATATTTACTTTCATCAACAAGGTTGCCTTCAATGGTTGAAATAGGAGTTTCACTTATAACTATGAAATCACCATTGTCTATTTTATTATTAACAATACTATTTACCAGCAATTCATAACCTTCATTCGGTTTGAGATACCTTGTCCTAATTGGAATAACATTCATAGTAATCAAAAAAAAGTATGATTGGGAGAAGTTTATACTTTTCCCAGAGTATCTCCTCTTAAACCCCGTCTGAGTGTTTCAAGAGAAATAATCTCATTGGAATTAACATTTCCTATGTTAACATCATTTCCAAGGGTTAGAATTAATTCAATTTGTTGGTTTTTTTGTGGAGCCTCCCACATGATTTTTTCTTTTGGAACGTTCTCTGATATTTTTAGCAAATCATCCATTCTGACATTACCTTTGTCATCATATATTCCAATATTTTTTCCACTTTCCCTTCCTTCAATAATGATCATATCAGAACCGGAGCTGAGGTCTTTATTTATTAAATTGATACGATTATCTGTAGTGTATTCACTATCCTTTTCAGGATTTTTCTTTCCAATTTCACTTAATGTATAGAACCCCAAATCTTTAGCTTTTCGTATAAGTTCATCCCTATCCTCTTCAGGAATTAGGGTAGATCCATCAGAAATTTCTATAGCAGTAAAACCTAATCTATCAATTTCATCAAAGTACTCATCAATTTTGTTCTGATTATTAGCTAACTCGAACAATGTTCCACCGGTATATGATTTAATATCATAAGACTGGTATATTTCATTTTTTTCTTGAACAATTTTTTTATCACACAGTATTGAAGTGCCCCAACCATATTTAATAAAGTTAAAATAGTCTCCGTTAACATTTAACATATCTTCAACATAGGCACTACCCAATCCTTTATCAATTACCATGGTACAGCAGTCAAGTTTTCCAACCTGATCTAAAAATTCAAATGCTCTCATATTCTGTTCCTCATATTTACAAAAATTATATCTATAATTAGTTTTCAATTTTTAAGTAGTTAAATTTTAACATATATGATGTGATACTATGGAAAAATGTGAAATTACCTATTTTGATGAAATTAGAAAAGAAAACACCATGGAAGTTATAGGAATAGTAAAGGATTTTCAAGAAAAATCAGGTATAAGGGACATAGTAATTTCTTCAAATAGTGGTAAATCTGCTTTAGAATTATCTAAAGAACTTGATGCCAAGGAATTAAATATAGTTGCAATATCCCTTCACAGCGGATTCCATGATGGTGATGACATAACTTGGAATGAAGAGTATAAAAGGGAATTGGAAGATTATGGCGTTAAGTGTTTTATTGGAACTCATGCATTAAGTGGTATTGACCGGGGTATAAGTCGAAAATTTGGTGGATATAATACTGCAGAATTAATGGCAGAAACATATAAAACTGTCAGTACAGGTTTAAAAGTTGCTGTTGAAGTAAGTATTATGGCTAGTGATGCAGGTTTAGTGCCAACTGATAAGGAAATTATTGCAATTGGGGGACATTCCGGATATGGTGTGGATACTGCTGTGGTTTTAACATCTGCACATATGAATAATGTTTTTGATTTGAAAATACGAAAAATACTGGCAATAACAAAAGATTAATTTCAAAAATATTTAAATATAACTAAAAAAAACAAGTTTATATATTTTGTAAAACATAGAAATATAATAATATAGAGTTTATTATTTTAGAAAAATAATGTTCTTAAGATTAAAATTTATTAATCTTCATAAGCTATTATTGATTAATATGTTTGTCATTGGCTAATGAGCTAGTCGTTAACAAAAATTTTCTAATATGACGATTATTCAATAATAACTTATTATATAATCGGTTTTAAAATGTTCGTAAATATTTTAAAAATCCAATAATGAACATATTAATGAATTAATAATAACTATTAAATAAAAAACATTATTTAATTAAAATACATATATGTGAGGGTGTTAAGTGAAATCTCTAATAAACGATAGCTTAAAAGATTCAAAAGCAAACTCTCCAGATGTACCAGACTTGTCTAACGCTAACTTAGATGATATCAATGGAGAATTAGTAGATCTTATAAACCAAAGTAGAACAAAAATATTCGTAATAGGTGCTGGTGGAGCAGGAAACAACACTATTTCAAGATTAGGTGAAATAGGTATTGAAGGTGCAGAAACAATCTCAGTAAACACAGATGCACAAGATTTATTCTACTGCAAGTCCAATGATAAAGTATTAATTGGAAAAGATACTTGTAAAGGATTAGGTGCAGGTGGAATTCCAGAGGTTGGAGAAGCTAGTGCTGAAGAAAATGAAGAAGATATCAAAGCAAAAATTGATGGGGCAGACATGGTATTTGTAACATGTGGTCTCGGTGGAGGAACGGGTACAGGATCTGCACCAGTAATCAGTAAAATTGCACAGAAAGTAGGAGCATTAACTATTGCAGTAGTCACAATGCCATTCAGTGCAGAAGGAATTAAAAGAAGAGAAAATGCTGAAAAAGGTCTTGAAAAATTACAAGAAGCAGCAGATACAGTTCTCGTAATTCCTAACGATAAACTATTGGAAGTTGCACCTAGTTTACCAATTAACAAAGCATTCATGGTATCTGATGAATTACTTGGAAGAGCTGTAAAAGGTATCACTGAATTAATTACAAAACCTGGACTTATTAGTTTAGACTTTGCAGATATTAAGAGTGTAATGGAAAACAGTGGTATGGCAATGATTGGTATGGGTGAATCTGATACTGGAGACCGTGCAATCGAATCAGTAAATGAAGCATTAAACAGTCCATTATTGGACTTAGACATATCCACAGCAAAAAGTGCACTTGTTAACATCAGTGGTAGCAGTGACTTAACATTAAATGAAGCTGAAAAAATTGTACAAATTGTTGCAGATGAACTTGACCCAGAAGCAAATATTATTTGGGGTACACAAATCCAAGACGATCTTGCAAGTACTGTTAGAACAACCATTGTTGTTGCAGGCGTAACTGCACCAGGTATGCCGGGTGCAGGTGATGAATATAAATCAAAACCTAGAGGCGAAGAAACATCAACATCATCACCTGAAAATGATCTTGAAGATTTCATTGATGATGTATTCTAAGTGTGTCAACATTTAGAGTATTTCCTTTACCTTTTTTCTTTAAAAAATACATTTTTTTAAATTTTTATAAAACTTATTTTAATTTTTCTTGGTTGAAAAACCAAAGCTTTATTAATACTAAAATAAATATATATATTTGATCCCTATCTTAGGTTTTAAATTTTCTCATTTTTGAATTTTTAATGCAGGTAGTAATATGAATATAAGCAAAGAATCAATTTATGGTTTTTTAAAACAATGCGAAAGAGTTTTAAGAGTCTCAAAAAAACCTGATACAGAAGAATACAAAACTGTGGCAAAAGTTACAGGTATAGGTATACTTATCATAGGTTTAATTGGATTCATAATTGCTTTATTATCACAAGTATTATTTTACTCTTAGAGTTTATTTTATAAAACCATCAGAAATTAAGGATAATAAAATATTATTAATTAATATTTAGATACATGGAAGATAAGATGTTCAACATCTTAAAAACAAGGATGAAAGTGAAATTATGTTTTACGCAATGAGAGCAGCTATAGGACAAGAAAAGAATGTAGCAAGTTTATTAGCACAAAGTGTTAAATATGAAGACCTTGGAATAAAAGCTATTTTATCTCCGGATGGTATGCAAGGTTACATTTTTGTCGAGTCTACAGAAGTATTGGATATGAGGCATCCTGCACTAAAAGTTCCTAATTTGAGGGGTTTAGTCGAAGGTGACATGGCTTTTGAAGAGCTTAAAAAATTCTTGAATCCTGAACCGGCAATGTCAAACATTGTTAAAGGTAGTATAGTTGAATTAACATCAGGGCCATTTAAGGATGAAAAAGCTAAAGTTGTCAGAATTGACGAAACAAAAGAGGAAGTTGTATTGGAGTTAATCGAAGCAGCAGTTCCTATTCCTGTTACCGTGAAGGGTGACCAAATCAGATTAATACAAAAGGAGGCTGAATAGTGGCTAATCAAAGTATTGAAATCCTAGTGGAAGGTGGAAAAGCCACACCGGGACCACCATTAGGTCCAGCTATAGGTCCATTAGGTATTAATATGATGCA
>CADBRM010000018.1 GCA_902797085.1 uncultured Methanobacteriaceae archaeon | reverse complement strand
GTCTTCTGGTTGCAAGTCTATGAAGTTACAGTTGTTGGTGATTCCTGCATTGTTTACCAGTGCATCGATTTGGTCACCGAATGTTTCTACTGCAGTTTCCACTAATCTTTTACAGTCCTCAAATTTACTTACATCTGCCTGTACTGCTATAGCTTCCACTCCATATTTTGATTTGATGTCTTCAATCAAATCTTCGGTCAACTGTTTTGATGAGTCACTACGGTAGTTAATTGCAATGTTGTATCCCAATTCTCCTAATTTTTCTGCCATTGCTTTTCCTATTCCTCTTGATCCACCTGTGATTATTGCATTTTTTGCCATGTTTTTTTCCTCCGTTAAAAAGTTTAATATTTTTTTATAGTTTGCCATTATTATATATATTGACTTTTCTAATAAAACTTTCTATAATTTGTAATGATTTATAATTATAGATTATTTTCATGTAATATGAAGTATAATTATTAAAAGAAACAGAAATAATACTAATTAATTTTTTAGGGATTTACATGAAGAAACTGTGCATTTTTGATTTTGACGGAACAATATTTGACTCAATAACCGATGTTACCAAATGTTTCAATATGACATTTGAGGGATTGGATTTACCTACACCCACTTTAGAAGAGTATAAAAAGTCTCTTGGCGGAAATGTTGATGAGATAATAGAACTCATCCTGGGAGAGCGAAATTCACCAGAAAACATCAAACTGGTAAAGAGCATCTATAACAGAACATATAATGAAGACAAAAAGGAAAATACAAAAACCTATGAAGGAGTACCTGAACTGTTAAGGAAACTGCAGTCCGAAGGATATATACTGGCAATAAACTCCAACAGAACACCGGAATCAATAAAATATTATATCATCCGTTTTTTGTCAGACATAAATTTTATCGACATACAGGGAGATGTTCCTGCCAGTCCTTCAAAACCTGATCCTTATGGAGTTAACACAATAATAGACAAAGCTAAAGTATCCAAAAATGAAACAATATACATCGGTGACTCAAAGACCGACGTTGAAACTGCAAAAAATGCCGGAGTAGACTGCATACTAGTCCGCTGGGGTTATGGTGTTGGTGATGTATACGATAATGAATACATATTGAAAACCGTTGATAACGCTGAAGAAATAGAAAAAATAATAAAAGAAATGTAATTATAGATCCTATCTGAAACCATACATCGGTATTTCAAATTTCTTTGCAACATCCTTGAGATATTCCGGTATCGCTAAATGTTGTGGACATTTCTGTACACAAGCACCGCACTCTATACAATCGGATGCTGTTCCAACATCCTCATTCTTAGCATAAGTCCTATAGTATTGCCCCTGTGCCGAAAATCCTGTAGGTTTAGTGAACATTTCAATATTGTAAAGATCAAATAGTTTAGGTATGTTGATGTGCTTTGGACAGTACTCCAAACAGTAGTTACATTTTGTACAATCAACTGTAATCTGTTTTTCAAGTATTCCAGTTACTTCTTCAATGATTTTTTCCTCCTCGGCACCGATCGGCCTGAAGTCGTCCATAAATGTTGTATTGTCTTCTACCTGCTCTAATGATGTCATACCGCTAAGCACCATCATGACATTGTCTAAGCTTGCAGCATACCTTATTGCCCATGAGGCTATGGATGCATCAGGATTATAATCTTTCATCAGTTTGTCAGCCTCAGGGGACAGGTTTACCAGAGTTCCACCCTTAACCGGTTCCATAACTATTACAGGCTTTTTGTGTTTTGTCGCTACTTCATAACACTGCTTTGCCTGCACACTGTCATTTTCCCAGTCAAAATAGTTTATCTGTAATTGTACAAATTCTATTTCGGGATGCTGCGTTAGTACCTCATCAAGCATATCTGCACTGTCATGGAAGGATAATCCGACATGTTTAACTTTTCCCTCTTGCCTTTTGCTGTTAACAAATGTGAATGAGTCAACATCAACCCACCCCTTTTCTCAAAATTTACAGATGTTGTGCAGAAGATAGTAGTCAAAGTATTCTACCCCACATCTTTCCAGCTGTTCAGTGAATATTGGTTCCAATTCTTCCTCTTTTGTTATGGCATATACAGGTAATTTATCTGCTAATATAAATGATTCACGTGGGTAACGTTCCACCAGTGCTTTTCTTAATGCCTTTTCACTTTCTCCATTATGATAATGATATCCTGTGTCAAAATAATTAAATCCTCTTTCCATGAACATATCCACCATGCCTTTTAGCTGTTCATGGTTGATACTAGTTACATCTTCACCTTTAAGTGGTAATCTCATAAATCCGAATCCTAATTTTTTCATTTTAAACTACTCCATCAATCATGTCATATATATGTAAATCTTGTTATTAAATTGTATATGCAGAATAATTGTCAAAAAAATGATGAAAAAAAATGAGTTTTTTCAGGGAAGGAATGATAGATATATAATAGACATCCCTTTAAAAAAATTTGTTAATGGAAAATTGATTTTTAGCTTATTATGATATCATCAACTTAATAAATATAAAAAGAAGGTTTTCTTCAACCATTTTTTTCTCTGATACTGCCTACTTTTTATTAAAAAATTTTTCCCTATGATAATTTCTGTAGAATGAATAAATCCACACTAAAGAACATATAATTATACAAATAGTGTAGATGTAACTGTTATTATCTAAGGGATTGTTAATTAAATATAATATTATTGCAATTAAGAACAATATAAATGCAAATCCTGTGACAAGCATTTGAATCCTTGCAACTTTACTTAATTTATTAATCTTTAACTTTTTATTCATTAGTAACACCAAATGATTTCAGGTAATATCATCAACAAACATCACAACTCACAGAATACTACTATATTTATCGGAAGACTATAAAATACTATTATTAGAAAAAATGGGGAATAAGAATGTCGGATAGATATAAAATCATTGCTGCCGCTAAGGAGGATGAAAGGGTTTTAGTAGCAGAAATACTTAATGACCAGAGAAAAAGAACATTCTTAAAATTGAATTGAAACGACTACATGAACCAATACAAGTATTCAACGAAAGTCTACAAGAAGCATTTGACAAAGAAGAAGCTATGTTAATAATTGCCGATAAACAAGGAGAGGACATTCCAATAGAAAATTTGGTTCCAACATTGACCCTGGAGACAGATACTGGAAAGATTATTGGTGAAGAAATATATGATCCTGAAGAACTGGAAATGTTAAAAGATGATCCGAAAGTAGTATTTCTATCAGAATATTTTGTAACTTATCCCAACATGGCAATACCTGGTGAAAAACAGTTTTTTGTTATATCTGAATTACATAATGAACTTAGAAGTGAAGATAAAATGGAAAAATGCGTTTCATCAATGATAATTTCCGCCCCTTCAACAGAAGCGGACCATTACATTAAACATTATTACAACATACCACTTAATGAAAAAATTGTGACGCTGATTGTGGGATTTGATGTATAATCTTATTAGAAAATTTCATTAGAAAAAAATAGAAAAAGATGATTAGAAACTTTGTGTACCACTTCTGGTTTCTAATAATACATCTCTTGAATCAAGGATATTGCCCGATGGATCCAACAGTTCAATATAACAATGATCAGGATACAGTGAATAACTGTCTGCAGCTTTAACTGTTACATATCCTGATGTATCCACGGTTGTAGATACAATTTTTCCCTGATTGAGATTACTGTCATCACGACTGTATAGTGTACTTATCTGTACTTCTTTGCCTGCAAATTGACTTCCTACATAAACTGTACATGAACTTCTTGATTCCAATGAACTGCCCGTTGTTATACTTCCTGAATGTATATACATACCACTATAATCCGTACCCGAACTGCCGGATGAACTACTGGAAGAAGTATCCTTCCCTTCTTCAACATTATTTGGTGACGATGCCTGTGTGTTGCCAGTTGGCAGTCCAGTATTGCCTGCAACGGAAGTATCGTATGATGTATCCGTATCAGTCAGCACATTATCTGCAACGTTTGATACCTGTTGTGTTGCAACAGCATCCACGGCCAATGGTATAACAAACAGTATCAATACCAACCCGATTATCGTACCTGCCACCAACAATACCATGTTATTATCCGTTTTTCCATAATCATCCAACATAACTGTTACCTCCATTGGAATTGAAGTTGTTTCTGCTGTTCATATCCCTATTGGCATTTAATCTAACCAGCACCTCATAGGGCTTTGCAAAATAATAGTAAAAAACCACCACCATTGAAGCAATGAACACAATTAATAAGATTATTCCAATGTCCTGAAGATACTTTATTGAGATTAGCAGGCTAAAGAAACTCAATGGTATAAACTTATTTGCAAAAGATAATGCATACAATGCCAACTGACTACAGTATACCACAAAGCCTATTAAAGAGACTATCATCAAGACATGCAATATTACAGGTCCGTAATTTTTCTTTGAAAGACGTGTCTGATAATTGTTTATGGATGAATTTTCTATTATAAAACCGTTCATCCTGTAATAATCTATTTTCTCCTTGTATTCATCAGGAGTATTGGCGTTAACTATAATACCCATTTCTATCACTTTTTACGTTGCTAACTATTTATATTCTTATCTATATAACTTTGAATAAATATAATTTTCTTAAACGAAACATGACATTGTTTAAATGATGCTTAAATTATTTAAAGATTTTACATAACGCTGTTTATGTAAAAACAATATTAAATGAGACATATCATTATTACAAAATAAATTTTAAGTAATAATAAGGCAAATAGCATATATATGCAAATAATTAGTATTAATTGGAGGTCATAATATGGACAATGAAATTAAAAAAATATTCACAGAACAAACCTGGTTCGTAGCAACAACCGGTGATGGACCAAATGTAGTACCAATCGGATTCAAAATGGTGGAAGAAGATGGAACAATGGTTATTGCAGATGTAGCAATGAATACAACCAGAAAAAATCTACAAGAAAACGGTTTAATAGCAGTGACAGTATGTGATCCGGAAACCAAAAAAGCATACATGGCAAAAGGTAAAGCAACCTTCTTTGAAGAAGGAGAACTTGTAGACGGATTAAACAAATTCGCAGAAGAACAAGGATTCCCATTCAGAGCAAAAGGTGCAGCAACATTTAAACCTGATGCAGTACTAGCAAAACACCCAGGACCAGAAAACGATACAGAAATTGAATGGATATAAACTTTTCAATCAACATAAGTGTCATACCACCATGACACTTATTTTTTTCCAAACTCATTTTAATAATAAATTATTACTTCTTTTTTTATTATACAAACATACCACTGTTTTTTATCTTCGGCATTATGATATCAAAGTCAATTACTTGAAACAAAAGATATATATTTTTTTTCAACATAACATCTAATATGAAAGTTCAATATGCAACAATAATAGTAAACGATATGGAAGAAAGCAAAAAATTCTATACAGAAACACTGGAC
>CADBRM010000017.1 GCA_902797085.1 uncultured Methanobacteriaceae archaeon | reverse complement strand
AGTTGAGTCCTATTGTGATTGGTGTTAGGAATGGTTCTACCGTGTTTAACTTGAAGTTTTCTAGTTTGTATAAGCCTAAAACTTATACTATTACCACAGTATATGAAAATGACAATATAACCAAAGAAATCAATACTCAGGTTAAATTAATAAAAGCGATTTAGTTCAAAATACCCTCCTTTTATCTTTTTTTATTTTTCATCTTTTCTTATTGATAATATAGATCTTATTTTTCTCTTGAAATTCTTTTTTCAATTAATTCTATTGTGTAAATATTCATTAACTAAAGTATTGTGCTATTAAAATAATTTTATTTAATTATAACCCTTATTATTAAAAAAGGAATTTTAATTCAATAATTTATGTAAAATGAAAATATTGTGGATTTTTTTGATATTTAAAAAAAATTCTGCCCATTAAAATATATATACTTTGATTTAAAGACATTATATTGTTTTAAATTTAATTTTATAAAATTAAAATAGGTATTTATATGAAAAATAAGAGATTTATAATCTTTTTAATATTCTTAATGATATTGATTTTAGGTGCTACTAGTGTATCAGCATCTGAGGATAATAATCTGGTGGAACTATATGAATATCAAAATTCAATATTTGATAATTCTCAATCAATACCTGAATATACTGATTATAATTCAGATAACTTTGGTATAAACAGTTCAACTGAAGATTTTTCAACAAATAAGGATATTAAAAAAACTACACTATTGACAATGGATTCTATGGAAGAATCACAGTATTCTGATACAATAATAATTGCAGGAAAAATTACGGATATTAATAACAATGCCTTAAAAAATATGCCACTGAAGTTAAATATTAATGAAAAAGTCTTTGAAACTATTTCAGACAGTAATGGAAAATATTCTCATAAATATAAAACAAATGCTGTTGGTGTAAATAATTTAACTGTCATGTTTGAGGGAAATGATGAATATCTGGACTCAACGATAAATCAGACCTTAATCGTTAACAGAAAATCTACGGAAGTAATTATCGACAATATTTCTGACTGTCAATATTCTGATATGATTACGCTATCTGGCAGGTATGTTGATGTCAGTAATAATTCACTGAGGTATACTCCTTTAATAATAGACATTAACGCGAACAGATATGTAACGCAAACTGATGTTAATGGTAACTATTATTATAAATTCAAGGCTAATAAATTGGAATTGAATACAATTTCAGTATCATATCCTGGAAATATGAGATATGAAGGTTCGACTAGGAATCTAACATTTAACGTGACTAGAAAATCTACAAGAATACTGCTCAATGAATTACCTGATGCTGAATATAGTGATGTTATATCAATTAGTGGAAGGTATGTTGATGTCAGTAATAATTCACTGAGGTATACTCCGTTAATTGTTGAGATTAATGGAAAAAAATATAATACTGTTACTGATATCAATGGTAAATATGCATTTAACTATAAAATTTATAATGTAGGCAATAATGTAATAAATGTTTCATATCCCGGAAACAGCAGATATGAAGGTAATTATAATTACACGACTTTTTATGTTGGTCGCAAGTCCACTAAAATAATAATCAATCCATTACCTGATGTTGAGTATAGCGACGTGATTTCTATTTCCGGAAGATATGTTGATGCAGGTAATAATTCCCTTAGGTATACTCCATTAAACATCAATATTAACGCGAACAGATATGTAACCCAAACAGATGTTAATGGATACTATGTATTTAGGTATAAAACCAATAAGATAGGTTTAAATACTTTAAAGATAGATTATCCGGGAAATAACAGATACATTGGTGATAGTAATGAAGCAGCATTCAATGTTGAAAGAAAGCATACTACTGTAACGATTTATAACATTAATGAAAACAGATATTTATCTACGATGAGTATTAAGGGAAATTATCGAGATACAAGTAATAATAATTTACGTTACACCACATTAATAGTTTCAATTAATGGAAATACTTATTATACCAAAACAGATGAGAATGGAGAATATGCTTATGATTATAAGATAGATTCGATTGGAAGGATTAATATAAGTGTTTCATATCCCGGAAATCTAAGATATGTGGGAGATAATTCTACTGCTTCTGTAGATGTTGTATTTGATCGGATTATTGTAGTAAGTTCCGAGGATTCAAAATCGGTCGATACGGATAGTGGAAATGAAAATGCAATTGTTAAATCAATCGCTACCCTCAACGGCAAACCTGACTTGTCCAAACTAGGTGATGATTACAGATTTGCCGATGAGAATGGTTCATATATAATAACAGGCTCTGAAATTCGGCGTGTAATGACCTTAGATAGCTGGTGTCAACAGTTATATGGTTATGTTCCAAAATACACTTTCTTTAGAACAATTGACAGCAATGTTAAATATGTTATCAGTCGTGAAAAATGGAATGTGATTGCAAGAACATTGAATGAATACCATGTAAGACAGGGATATAGAAGTGTGGACACTCCATATGCTGTAATAGTCAACATATCTGGAAAAGGAAGATATTATCCTGTTTTCTATGATGCACAGGAATGGATCAACGGACATCAGTATACCTGTGGACCAACTTCCATGAGTATGATTAGTCAAGCGCTGAATTGCTATAGCAGTGAAAGAAAACTGTCTGGAGTTTATCATACTACATCTTCATATGGAACGGAAGAGAGTGCAATAATTAATTATTCCCCTAATGTACTGATGAGACTGACTAATATTGTTAACAATAAGGGTTCTGTCATATCGACATTGCAATCAGGTAAAATGGTTTACTGGCATATCAGAGGTCATTATATGTGTGTTGTTGCATATAATTCCAATACCGATAGATTTTTATGTTTAAATCCTAGTGGTCCTAGTCATTATATTGCAGCTGTACAATGGGCTACCTGGACAGAAATGATGAATACGGATAGACCTTTAAAAGAAAACGGATTTATGGCAGTTACACCAGATTGGCATTTATCATCATCAGATATTGCTCATGCTAAAAACTATTATAATAATATGGGTGGAAAATATTACAGTCCATCTAACAAGGAATATCCTAATGATGATCGTTACAATAGCCTATTGACAGTAAATAAAATATCCGATATCTTAATATAAATGGTTAATTTGAAATTAACTATTTTCTATTCTTTTTTTTGAACGTTTTAATTAACTTTTATCATTTTCATTATACTTATCATTGTATATGTTAAAAGGAACTAATTAAATTAAATTTAAAAAATTAATCTATTTTGATTGATATATTTATATACTTCTATCTATATATAATATAATATACCTATAGGGGTAAAGGTATTGTTCCAAATATTTTTTACTAATAAAATTTATTTGAACAAAGTATGTTAAATTTGAATTGAATAATAAATCAATACCACTTAATTAGAAGGTGAATGAAATGAATATTTTTGTTAAAATGGGAGAGATAATATTTAAAATGTTTGCTGTATTTCTAATGATATTGGTTTTATTTGTTGAACATTTCTCTTTACCAAAACGTGACAATTCTTTTTAATTATTTATTTTTGGAACATTAACTTGATTTTTTCTTATTCAAGAGTATTATTTATTGAATTTACTTATATTAAATCAATTCCAGATTTAGTTTGTTATTGATTGGAAATAAATGCTAATTATAAAAAATTTTATTTTCTATCAGTTGAACTATAGTGTCTTTAAATAATTGTCTTTTCATCCAATATAATCAATTGTTTTTAAATGAATAATAAAATTTTAATTATTTTTATCATCAAAAAACAAATTAAACTAAATTGAAAAAAATTATCAAAAATAATTGATACATTTATATAGTATAGGGGTCATAATAATAATTATACCTAAAGGGGTATAGGTATAGTAAATGAAGTTGAATATCATTAAAACTAAATGGATTAAAATCTAATAAACTTGAATTGAATAAAAAATCAATACTAGTTAATTAAGAAGGTGAATGATATGAACATTTTTTTCAAAATTGGAGAAGTAATATTTAAAATATTTGCAGGATTTTTAATATTGTTGGCCTTATTTATAGAGCACTTCTCAAACATTAAGACCCTAAATAAAACTCACTAATACTTTTTTTTTATTTAAAATTTCTATTTTTACCAAAAATTTAAAAAACAAGAATAAATGGACTATTTCCTCAAGTAATGTTAATAAAATAAGCTTTAGTCATAAAATAATTAAAATAAAATATAGAGGAGTTATTTGTTTTTGTTATGCACATTACAGTTATCTATAATAGTCAGCATGCCAATTATTATACTCCTACTAGAATATTTTCTGGAGGTTCAGTCATTAACCTCTTTCTATATAGTTAAATTAATAAGTTTTTATGATATAATTAGTATAATTACTAATACCCTATGGGCGTTATTATATCTTTAAATGGTGATATTTAAAGCTATGTTACTGCCTAAATCAAGTAATAAACAGTTTTTAATTTTTTACAATTTATGTTGAATAAATCAATATTGATAAAATTATCTAATTTAATTAAATTAATTCATTGAGGCGTTCTTCGATCATTTCAACAATTTCATCTTCAGCTTTTAATGGATCAAGGTAAATGATTGTACCATCATAATCTATCTGTTTTTCCTTTTTAGGATATTCAAAGTCTAATTTTGCAGGTTCCAAACCTAAAGTTGTTGGAATATCGCTTTTGGTATGTAATCCATCTGCTAAAAATACAGGTAACACAATAATATTTTCATAACCTTTGTCTTGTAATTTTTTGAAAGATTCTGGTATGCTCGGTTTCTCAATTCTCATAAAACTCAGTTCAATATCAAAATCTTCAATTCTCAATTTGGTTTTTGTACATATTTCATTGAGAACTTCTTTACCGTATGGCAAACTACTGCCGTGACCTATTAATAAGATTCCAGTGTTATCTTCAGTAATTTCATCCCTGGACGTATGTTCTTTGATTCTTCTTTCAACAATATCCACTATTTTATCATCTGCTTCGAACGGTTCTAGATATAGGACTTCCCCATCGAAATCTATCAGTGCTGATTTAGCCTCTCTTCCTTCATGATTGTGGTGGTGGTGATGTGAGTGTTCGACTCCTTCATGACTATGAGGTAATCTTAAGATTGTAGGTATATCTACCTTGGTATGGATTCCATGTGCCAAAAATGCCGGAACAACTATTATCCTATCCACATCTTGATTTTTTAGCTTGTTTACCTGCTGAGGAATGTTCGGTTCAACTAATTCCATGAATCCACTTTCAACAATATTATCCATTTTTTCATCAAGTTTCTGAGCAATTGTAGATACTATCTCTTTGTTATATGGTAATTTACTACCATGTCCTACTATTAGAACTCCTGTTTTTTTGTTCATAAATTCCCTCTATTATTTTTAAAGTAATGATTATCGGGTAATGGAAAAAAAGTATCAGTACCAAATAATTAATATTACTTTTTAATCTTTTGTTATTACTCTATTATTTGTTTTAGATTATTAATAAATTTTTCGATAAAAATAATAAATATGAGGATATAAATTAAAATTTTATGGACTTTCATAAATTGTTTTTTTATAATATTTGTTTAATTTAAATATTTAAAATAACAATAATTAATTTATAGAATGTTTTAGGGAGTACGAAAATGAAATATAATAAAATAGGCAAAACTGATTATGAAGTTAGTGAAATTGGTTTTGGAGCCGAATGGATGGCTGAAAAACCATATGAAGAAATCGAGAAATTAGTCCGGTATTGTGAAAGGGAGGGAGTAAACTTATTGGATTGTTGGATGTCGGATCCTAAGGTTAGAAGTGATCTTGGAAAAGCAATAAATGAAAATAGGGAACACTGGATAATACAGGGACACATAGGGTCAACATGGCAAAAAGAGCAATACGTAAGAACTAGGGATTTGAATAAGGTTATACCTGCATTTGAGGATTTGCTTGAAAGATTACAGACTGATTATGTGGAATTTGGAATGATACATTATGTGGATGAAACAGAAGAGTACAACAAAATCATCAATAATGAATTCATGGAATATGTAAGACAGCTTAAAAGTGATGGAAAAATTTATCACATTGGATTAAGTACACACAATCCGGAAGTTGGATTACTGGCAGCAAAAAATCCTGAAATTGAATTGATAATGCTAAGCATTAATCCTGCATTTGACATGATGCCTCCTGTAGTATTGGATGACTATTTTGAAAATGACAAATACTCTGATGATTTAGGTGGAATTCAACCAATCAGATCAGAATTATATCAAACATGTCTTGAAACGGATACTGCAATAACCATTATGAAAGGATTTGCAGGTGGAAGATTATTAAGAAAAGAAGATTCACCCTTCGGAGTAGAATTAACTCCATTGCAATGTATACATTATGCTTTAACCAGACCATCAGCAAAATCCATACTTGTTGGAGTAAATGATATTCCCGAATTGGAGGGAGCATTGAAATATGAGACTGCAACGGATGAACAAAAGGATTACTCCAAAATATTGACTACCGCTCCCAAACATTCATATTTGGGTAAATGTACTTATTGTGGGCACTGTGCACCATGTCCCCTAGAAATTAACATAGCAATGGTAAATAAATTCTATGATCTGGCTGTAGTGCATGAAAAGGTACCGGAAAGCATTCAAGAACATTACAATAACTTGGAAGCACATGCTTCGGATTGTTTTGGATGTGGAAAATGTGAAAACAGATGCCCATTTGGAGTTGAAATAATAGAAGTAATGAAAAAAGCTGCAGGGTTGTTCGGGAAGTAGAAGAAATTTTTTTCTATGCAAATCTCTTTTTTTAACCAAAGAGTTTTTTTATTATCTTATTTTTTTTATTTAGGCTTTGTAGAATCCTATTATAATATTTCGAAAAGTATTACTTTAGAATAGTGTTTAAATATTTTAAATAAATAGTTATTAATTACATCAATATTGGTTGTATTTTATTGTTTTTTTTT
>CADBRM010000016.1 GCA_902797085.1 uncultured Methanobacteriaceae archaeon | reverse complement strand
GTGGTTACTGTTATGTTGTTGTTAGTAATTGTGTTGTTGTTGCTGTCTAGTTTTATTGCTGTGAGTGTGGATTCACCGTTCATTGTTATGGTGTTACTAATACAAGTAACGTTAGTAGAATTAAGACCGTTTATTGCTATAATGGATGCATTTTCACCTACAGCATCAGTTTCTTTAACGTTGATTGTATTGTTTAATATTTTTACATTTGATGCTCTGTTATTTATAATATTATATGATCCAGCTGGAACTTCTACATTAATGATTGAATTTTGAATAATATCATTATCATTCACCTGTGCCCGATTTAAATTAAATAGAATAGTACTTGCTTTATATACAGATTTAAGTGTTATATTAAGATGATCAAACTCAACATAAGCATCAGTCACAGCAGCCATACCCATTGATTGACAATGTATTGGATTAACTGGGTTTTCCTCATCTTCAAGATTATAATTTAAATTCAAATTAGATATAGAAACATGTAATCCTATAATATAAAATCCAACATTATTTAATGTAAAACCATCCTTACCAACTATTGAAAAATGATTTTGCATATATTTACCAAGCATATTAGACATGAAATAAATCATTTTACCATTTTCTGGGAAATAACCTAGTTTATATCTTGTATTTCCAGTAATATAAGTAGCAATAGGCAAGTATAGTCCACCATTTTCCTGATAACGGAAGTATTTTAAAAAAGTCTCCTCGTCATCAATATCAACTTCATCATATTCTATTTCATCAGTTACACTTGATGTTTTAACTGAACGAAGATAATTCTTATTTAAAGTATCACTTCTTGAACCATGAGTGTACCATGAGATATTCTGATCTGTTGGATAATTAGTAAAAATATTATCCGTACAAACATAAACTGGATATGCAGAAACTACGAGCGTATTAATAGTATTTCCACATAAATCACAATTTTTACCTTTTACAGTCACTGTTGAGTTTTCTGCGTTGTTGTTTTTGAATATGCATCTTTCTGGTAGTGATACGCTTGAGTGGAATGTGTTTCCTGTTATGGTACTGTTTTTTGTTCCTGTGAATGAACCGTATATGTCATTGTTTATGTAGCTGTTTCCTTCGTATGTGTCGTTGAAGTCTCCCGTTAATGTTGCGGTTGGACTTATCCATTGACCACTGAATGATGAAGTTACTGAAACGTTGTTTGATTGGAATGTATTATTGTGACCACTTACTACTATACCAATGCATGGTCCAGTAATACTTATTGTGGAAAGTCTGTTATTAATAATATTATTAAATGCATTGATATTAACGTTAGTATATGCTATTCCATCAATATTGTATGTTGTTAGATATATTAAGTTTCCGGCATTTCCTTCACCAATTACTGTGTTGTTTTCTATTGTACAGTAATCTGCCCATGCTAGTACTATGCTACTACTTCCACCATTGTTTTTTGTGTGGAAATAACTGTTTTTTACAGTTGCATATGTTGAATTTTCTCTTATACCAAGTACTCCAACACCAGAACCGACTTGCTGGTTTTCTACGGTAACATTGATATTATCCATAGTTACATGATGAGCATTTACAACAAATAGCTGTGTGTTGTAGAAGTTCAAGTTTGTTATGTTGGTGTATGAACCACTATTTACTATTTTAAATGAGTTTCCCGGATTGGTTCCGAAGTAACTTCCACTTGTGGTATTTAGGCTTATGACTGCGTTTGTTGTGGAAGTGATATTAACTGCTTTATCTATTATGACCATACTATTATATACAAATGAATCTTGTACATCTATAGTGTCTCCGTCATTTACAATAGAACCCAAACCGGATGAACCAAAAATTGTAGTATAATTTTCTGAAGTTACGTTGATAGTTTTTGCTGTGTCCCGTGTAGATTCTTTCATCTTACTATTATCTATTTGTTTTATAATATCTTTATTTTCAGTTACTATTTGCGTATCTACATTGTCTGTAGTTTGAGGGGTAACGGCAGAGGTTGTAACGGATTCTGTTGTTGAATCGTTTACATCAGCTGCTACGGCTACTGACATCATGGCAACTAGTAGTACTGCAAAGATAATGACATGTTTTTTCTCAAACATAAAAATCACATATTTATTTTAATATTTCTTAACCAAGACAAATTTAATTCGGGTTATTATATTAGTAACATCCTTTACTCCAACTATTTTTGTCATCATATGGCCAATGAAATATTATTTTCTTGTTAAATGGATAATTTAAAATATTTTTAATTAATTTACAAATTATTAAAATTAATGATTATTTATTAAATTATTAAAATTTACTTAATTTTATTCAAATTATCCATATTTATTTATATTTTCATTAACATATTTATATATTACATAAAACGTTTTTTTTTTATGAAAAGAAACGATGATTGTATTAAATATCTTATGATTAATGATGTCATAATGTATTTTTTTTTATTAGAGGTTTTAGTTATGTATTTTAACAGAAAACACTTCATATTTTTCATTGTTTTATTGGTTGTTATGGTGGGTCTGGCATCTGCTGCAGATGCTGATGATTCCATACAGACACACACTAGTGACTCCTCCACTAGTAACATTGCAACCGATAATCC
>CADBRM010000015.1 GCA_902797085.1 uncultured Methanobacteriaceae archaeon | reverse complement strand
TAAGATATTGGATATCTTATAATTTTAGTTGATATACATCAACTTGTTCACCAAGGTTATCTACGCTTTTAACAAATTCAGCATCATTCTTTTCAATAACCCTGATAGAACCAACATTATCATGAGGTATAGCTACTTTTATTTCATCTAATCCTATATCTTTAGCTTTGCATAAAGCTTTTTTAACCATTTTAGTTCCGCAACCTTTACATCTGCATGATGGTCTGATACTATAATTTATGTGACTTGAATCTTCTTGGGAATCATCCAATTCATGTTTTAAAGATACTATTCCAACCAGCCTATTATTTTTTACCCCTAAATAAACATCAGTTAAAACATCACCCTCAGCAAGGGTTTCTTCACTATTATTGTTTTGGATACTTTCCAACCATTCTTCATAATTATCAGTTTGTTCTAATGATTCGCTTCCGTAGATAACATCTTCATCATTTTTAAGGAATTCTTCCTTAAAATCCATGATCTGATTTTCACATTTTTTCTCAGGTTTAATCAATTTCATAATGTTACACCTTTTTTTGTATATATACTCATTTATCTAAAAAATAAAATATATATTTTATTGTATTTTTTTTAAATTAATTTTGAATTAAGAATTTTCTAATAAACATGTTGATTGATAATTAATACAATCATTCCCGAATTCAGAATCCATATTAATATTCCACACGATTAATCAGGTAAGCATATTAAATCATCTGATTGAAACGTATACAATACTCCATATAATTAATGAGAAGTAAAATCTGAGTTAATCTCTCTCATCCTACGTATTTCTTCTTCATAAATCTTCTCAACATTTTTATTGTTTCTAAGTGAATCCAATCGTCCATGGAAATGTATTTCAGGTGGTATTACTTTCCAATTTCCATAAATCTTTTTAATATGTATGTCGGAGTATCTAGGACAATTGTATTGTTTTTTTGAAAAAGTTATCTCGGATAATGGAAATACCTCTTTAGTTTCAAAATAGATTAAATTACGAATTGGACACTCAACACCCATAATCATATGGTCTTCAACATCGTAGGTAAGGTTTAACTGTCTCATAAAGTTTTTTTCTAAATAATCCCTTTCCAGTTCCCCACTTTCTATTTTGTTTCTGAAATAACGTTTTTCTAGAGAGTATTTATCTTCAGTAATGCTTTTTTCTGGAATGAAATCATATGGAAAAATATCTATTGCCGCAATCAGTCTTGAATTACGGGAATAGCTTATTTGAATAAATGTTATTTGACTGTATTTATTGAAAAAATCATGTTTAACAGTTAATACATCATCCAATCCATTTTTTTCAATTTCATGACCAATTATTTCCAAAAACCTGTTATAATCCTTACGAGTCATGGAAATATCCATATCATCATCAAAAGGTATGTAATTTTCATGTCTCAATGCACCCAACAATGTTCCAAAATCCAACCAATAATCTAATGAATACTTTTCACAGACTTGAACAACAAAATCCAGTAATTCTTGACATAATACTTGCATATTGCGCCTAACTCCAACTATTTCCAGAGGAGTATCTAAAAATAAACAATTGAAAAGAAAGTTATTTGATTTTTCAATGACATCAGAATGTCTTTTTAATTGATTGACTTCCTGTTGGAGATTATTGCTGACTTTTTCCAATTCAATTATATTTTCCTGACTCTTTATAGTTTCTAGTTCATTTTTTAATGATGAATTTTCATCCTTTAATTGGTCAATCTCTTTTTCCAATTGTTTGATATGATTATCCATCCGACAATATTTATCCAGAAGTTCATTGTATTGGTCTTTATTATTAAATATGCCCATAATACCACACTAATAAGTACTATAATTCTAATATTTAATAAATTTTCCTTTAATTGTTTTGTAAATAAATTAATAAAAAAAGAGTTAATTAAAAAAGGTAATCATAAATGTTCAAGAACTTTCTTGGATTTTAAGACATTTTCAAAGTTATTTAATTCAATAATACCTTTTTTAACTTGTTTTAATATGTTTAAATCCAGTGTGCCTTCTCCCAGCGTTATATGTTGGTCTTTAATTCCATTATTATCATGTAAATGACAGTAGCTGATATTTTTAAGATTCAACATTTCTTCCAGGGTATCCGTAGTATTTGCATGGCCAACATCTATTGTTAAGTAACATCCCGTTTCTTCTTGGATTTTCTCTAATTCTTCCACAGTATTTCCTATAAACGATTTCCTCACAGGCATATTCTCGACGGATATTTCCACATCAGTGTTATCCATAATTTCATTAATACTTTCTATAGCATAATCCATTGCAATTTTTCTTAATCTTTCATCAAGTCGCCCTATCTTTCCAGGATGTACAGTTATCGTTTTTGCATTAATTGTCTCTGCATATTTTCCAGCACTGATCATTTGTCTGATACTTTCTGCCCTTATTCCTCTGTTGACGCTTGCTATGTTAATATCCACTGTAGCAGCATGTATCCTGATATCAAGTCCACAGTCCTTAAATTCTTGATTATCCCTATCATAAAAGGGATCTTCTCCAAGAATTTCTATCATATCAAAGTCATGATTTTTGGCCATATTTATTATTTCTTCATTTGTTTTCATAAACAAGGCCAATGTGCTAAACCCTAGATTCATTTTAACCAGCTTATATTAGTCCATGTATCATCCTAAGAGCATCCAACAATCCATGACTATATTCTATACATCCAAATGCCGTTCTCATATCCTCTTTTTCGAGATAATATTTGGAGTCATTCATATAATCTACTGCCCGATCATATACTTCCTTTTCCTTGTCGACAAATGTAATGTCTTCCACTTGTTTAAGATTTCTTTCAAGTTTTTGTATATCTATAGTAATTTTCTCTTTACTTTCTAAATCCTTATTTAACATAATAAACTCCGTATTTTTCTATAATTATTTATATTAATATGAATTGTTATTGTTTTCTAATCTGTTGCCTTATAGAATGGACATCTATCCTTGGTACATTGTCCATTCAAGTGATAATATTTGCAGGTAATGTCACTTTTTTCCAATTCTATACCAAAATTTTCTTTTACAAAATCTATTGCTGCCAATATAGCTAAATATGAATCTCTTTTACAACATCTAGGACCACCATATGTTCCTATACTATTTAATGACTTTGATGTCATCAGATTGGATAATTTAAATGGTTCTTCACTTAGCGGTGTTGAATTTGAAATTATGGATACAAACATTCCCGTACTTATTCCTGCTCCACAAGCACCCCAAAATCCACATGTTCCTCCAGGAACTTTTCTACCCCTATTTAACATTTCAACCAATGCTTCCTTGAGATCAATGTCCCCTCCGGCATTTTTATATGCCGTGAGTAATGCAGACCCTACTATAACATGGTGTTCTGGTCCATGCATATGACAGAAAGATTGTGACATGATTTTATCTATAATATGCAAGGGATTAGCTGATTCTTCATTTAGACAAATATCCAAAATACTGTTTACTCCTTTCATATGACACTCATTACAAACAAAATGACCTTTTACACATCTAGCTTTACTAGATTCTTTTTTATGACAAATTACGCATTCCATCAATTCATCATGTGATAAATATTCAATATCAGAATTACAGATTAAACATTCCTTATCCAATTAAATCACCCCTACATAACTATATTCTTATTTTGTTGACATTGATAAATAAGTATTTCCGATTGGATTACAGATTGATTTTAATATTAAAATTAATTATATATCATCCTATAATAAGATACTTAATTACTATCGGTTAGGTTACATTAATCAAAATATTTAATTGTTTTTTTAAATAAATATACTATTAATAAATTGTTAATAATATGTTATAATGTGATAAAATGAATATTGAAAACCAATTGTGTCGCTTTAATTTAACAGATTCTGATGAGGAATTCATAGGTTATTTGGAAAAAAATTCAAAAGAGTTCTATGTTTTGAAAGTAGACCGTTTCTTATGGGATTTGCCTGCAACCAGCGAGTATGCTTTTATTCATACTAAAATTAATGGTAAAAAGTATACTTTAAGCATTTTTAAAAAGCCATATAATATTCAATTATCACAATATTATAATGATATTAAGTGTGAATATCATATTAATCGTATATTTGAAGGTATTTACAACTCTGAAGAAGAATTATTGATAAATAATTTATCATTACACTACAACAATCTGTTGAAATGGTTTGACATTGATAACAAAAAGTTCAATTATTCCAATAACAGTACTGTTTCCTACGTGAATTTTTTGTCCGACAAAAACAATACTAATGAATTCATTTCAAGGATTAAATCGTTTAACAAGGATTTTTCACAGATAAGCATCGCCAAAAGAAACCTTAAATTATCGTTATATATTAAGTATCATACATTTAAAAAGACAAATAGTTCTCTACCATATTTCCTAGAGCAAGAACCTATGATATCATTTAAGTATAATGATAAGATAACTTATGATGAGTTCAAGAAAGATATTGAATCCATTAACATGCTTATGTACCTGATTTTTAATGATGTTGAATTATATAGAATCAGTTCAAAATTAAATGAATATCCCAGTATTAATGATGATTCACTGACCGAAGTCATTATACCAAATATGCCCGAAAAAAATGATAGGGAAAACATAAAAGCATTATTTTATCTAAAAGAACTAAAGGATGTGCATAGTTTCTTTAATACATGGTTTAGTTTCTACAATAAATTTTATACCATGCTGTCACTCTACACCACACTTGCTGACTTAACCAATCATCCAGAACTCATATTCATTAACTACATCAAATCATTGGAATACTATGTTTCTACTACCAATGATGCCATGAATATCAGTTTCAAGTTGAATGATAATTTTACAGTAAAAACCAGCAGCAAATGGGTTAAAAGAAATAAGCAAATGGAACTATATGACGGAAAAGATCTTTTTAAAGAAAATAAGTATACTAATGAATTAGTTCCAACTACCAAAGGAATTTTCATTATTTTATTAGAAAACTTCAAAATAGACATCATTGAACGTTTAATAAATAAATTATATGATAATTATAACTTTAAAAACGAAAGTAATTCAATTTATACTGAAAAGATTCTTTTCATTTCAAATTTAATTAAGAACACCAGAAATTATTATACCCATCCAACGATTGATGATAATAATTTCATAATCAATGAGAATGACTTAAAATATTCGGCTACAATACTCAAATGCCTTGTTGAAGCTTGTGTTCTTTATGAATTGAAATTCAGTAAATATGAGATAAATGCTTTCTTAACTCGTCGTTATGAAAAATATTTATATTAAAAAAAGATTATTTTGGGAGTTTAATATTTAAAATTATATGTTTCATCAACTGTAAACATGTTTCTAAATTCAACAGTTGCATCATCAATGTAGAATACTCCCATTTCCCATCCATTTTCTTCATACTGTGCTTTCAAGTCAGGTAATACTGCAAAGGCTTTATCAACAACATCCTGATTATCCTCGAATTTTGCTACGCCGTAATATCTTAAAAGGTCATTCCCTCTTGATGCAACTATTTCCACTTTAGGATTTGCTTGCATTTGTTTATAAACTTCCTTAAATGTTCCTATTGCAAAATAGATTTTTTCATCCTGTAATATATGTAATCCTAAAGGTCTACATTTTGGTTGGTCACCATCCACTGTTGCCAAGAAAAACAATCCTGCTTCACCCAAATATCTGTCAACTTTTTCTATATCAGACATAATATATCTCCTTAAACTATACTCTATATTATAATTAGTTTTATTTGTTTATATTAATATCTCTTATTTCTTCTATTTTTTCTACGTATTTTTCCATATATTTTATATAATATCAATAATATTAGTGCAATTATTAAATATGGTAAAGAATCTATTAGTATTGAATGATTTACTTTATCAAAACGATATGTTGTTGCAAAATCCATCTTACTTGATTCTGTATGGTTTTCAGTTATTCTTGCGAAGTTATATACAATATCCGGATAAGCCAGGTATGCTCCCTTATAGTTTAGATAATTAGGTGCTCTGCCATTTTCATCCATAAATGATTTAATCATACTTCCCATTTCCATATATTCATAAACAGAATAAGAATCTTTTGCAAAAATGGAAGTATCCAAAGGATTTTCTGGAGCATCATAAGAGATGGGCTCTGATAAGCTATTTCCATTTAAGTAGGAACTGGCCATATACAATACCTGTGGCGCTGTGTATGAGTTATATATTCCAGAATAACTTGTATCTTCACTATCAACTACTTTTGCACTTGCATATGCCATTACGGATGGATGCACATTATGTGTTACAATAAGACTTTCATCATAGTAATTGTTTGTATTCCGGTTATTAATTTTTTCAACTATTTGTTCTGCAATGTAGTTGTTTATTTCATCACTACTTGAAGTATATGAATCCCCTGCATCAGGATACTGTTTTAATGGTTGTATATAATCTATTCCCACTTCCTTTAAGAATTTTCCGGGAGTTGTCAATCCTGCAAAATATTCACTAGAATAATTATCATCCCATGCACGTCGCAAAAAGTTTTCATTGTCTAAATCATAGTTTCCAACGTTTACAAATATTACCTGCTTATCTATATTTTGCATTGCCTTTGCTAGAACTAAAAAATTTCCTGCATCATTAGCTGCAAAATTTACACTTACATCGGCATTACTTTCAATTGCCCGTGTACCTTCCCCAGGACTTGGTGCCTGACTATCTATAATAACACTTATTTCACCATTACTCTTTTGCTCTATGTAATTTTTCACAGAGTTCAACATATCCAAATCATTATTTTCACTACCAATACGATCTGAAGTTAAAAATACGCTTGTTGCACTAGCAGTTTGTAATACTGAGAATACTAGCAAGAAACACAGTACTATTATAATTAATTGTTTTTTCATGTTAATCCCTAAATATTCTTTAAAGTTATATTAGATTTCTATACAATTAATTCTTTCGATAATTTAATTCCATATAATTTTTACTTAGAAATAAAATAATTTTTTTATTTGAATTTGTTCAATAACAATAATTAAGAGAACAACAGTCATTTTCACAAAAAACTCTAATTTATAAGGATACATTGATAATTATAAAAAATGTCCGAATAGCTACCGCTAATTTTTATGTAAACATCAAAAAAACATGACAAAAAAACATTCTATTGTCTCTTTAGCATTTAACCATAAAATTTCATAGCAGATGCCATTATAAAAATCAATGAAAAACTATCAAAAAACGGTTTTTTTATAGAAAAAAGCAATAATTTATTAAAAGAAGCTATGATATATAATATAAGAATTTTGTAATGTATACAAAATTTCCATATGGTTATATATCCAAATTCTGAAGTTAATTTTTTTTATTTCAAATAATATTAAATATTCCTATCTTCTTTTTCCTATTATTAACCTAATATATATAATATAAATTAAACAATTTTTTTAAGCGTTTTTTTAAAATATTTAAGAAAATAATAATAGGATATCCAATATTTGACTTATTAATATGTTTATTTATTATTGTGAGTTATTACCCACAATAATATTATATTTTTTGATATATATGCTATTATGTAAAAATTTATACATTATTGATATATCAAAAAAAAATCATAAATCCTTTTCATTAAAATTAATGAAAAATCTATTCCCTAAAGCATTTACCTTATGAAATTCATAAATGTTTTTTCTTCACGCACAGGAACTTCACTATCCTTAAGATTTTTAAGCATCCACGCCATGCTCCTTGCCAAGTCACGCATTTGTTGCATTCCTTCAATATCCTGTTTAACTTCATCAGGAGAATTTCCATGAACAGCATTCCAGTATTGACCTGATGCAATAGGCATACGACAAATAGTAAAATATTTGTTCAATCTATCAAATGCAGAACCTGCACCACCTCTACGACAGCTGACTACACTGGCACCAACTTTATTTGCTAATGGTAGAGAATTTTGGTAAAATGCTTTATCCAGTGCTGCTGCAAAGGAACCGTTAATGTTAGCATAATAAACAGGACTTCCCAAAACAATTCCATCAGCTTCTTGCATTTTTTCTGCCAAAACATTAGAAACATCATCATAAACACATTTACCTAATTTAACGCAGGCTTTACATGCACGACAACCATATACGGCATCATTTCCTATCCAAAATATTTCCGTATCAATTCCTTCTTCTGCTAAGATTTTTTCTATTTCCGATAATGCTGTAAATGTACATCCATTTTCACGAGTACTTCCATTGACTAACAATACTTTCATAATATCACCTAAAATATCTTTAAAATTAATAATAAGAAATAATATTGAAAAAAATTATATAAAAAGGGGGTGGAAAAATTATATCTTAAATTTAGGGAATTCCAATTGTTTCATGTATTTAACTACATTCTTGTCATAAACCTGTGCCAGTTTAATGACCATATCTTCCATTTCCAATATTTCTTCATAAGAATACTTATAATTTCCATGGACAAGAACAGACAAGTTCCTTTTTTGGAAAAGTTCTTGATATTTGTTCTTATTATGGAAATAATGCTGTCCAACTTTATCATACAACTTCTGTAAAAGGAAAAATGTAGTTGTTAACGGCATCTGATATCTCGGATATTTAAGATCCAATCTTCTGATAATGCTCTTTTTAGCTGGTTCATCAATATCCAATTTTTTTAATTCATTGACTTTAATATCATTCTTTCTTAAGGAATACTTTTCATATAATTCCACTTCAGCAATTAATTCCAATGCCCTATACAATCTAATTATTGCATCATCATATTTTCCCTCTTCAATTCTTCGTGATGCATTATTAATTAAGTCAGCTATACGATAAGAATTATTTAACTTATTCTTTTCATCAGACAATATCTCCATTGCTTCAATATTATCCTTAAGTATTGACAAGTTAGAAAAAAATGATACAACATCCTTAGAATCAGGTTTTGCATAAATAAATGAATCCCATTTATAATAAAAATCTATAATTTTGGAAAACATGTTTTCGACCTTATCCAAAGGACTATAATTATCTTCCAAAATACTTTTTGCCATTTTAAAGTCATAAGTGTTGAATGATTTTTTTACATAATACATTGAACTGTTTCTTGTATCAATTTTTTCCACAACATCAAATGCACTTATTCCGTTTGCATCTTCCTTATTTAACTTATTTTGCATAGATAATCCATATAATTTTGCAACAATTAAGCCCACTGCAGCTAATTTATTAGAACCATGTGTGTAATTGAT
>CADBRM010000014.1 GCA_902797085.1 uncultured Methanobacteriaceae archaeon | reverse complement strand
TTACTGTAGTGTACAACTCTTCTTCCACCAGGAACTCTTTTTTCTCTTCTTTTGAATGTTCCTGTTCTAAATCTAGGTGCAGACATTGCATTTCCTCCTATCAATTTATTATATTATTAAGTAAATGTATTTTTCCCTTTAAATACTCTTAATAATTTATTTGTTTAGTATTTATATCAAAGATAACATAAAATGTTATCTACAAGAATTACATTGTTGTTGTATTTAATCCGAATATTCTTCTGAATACAAAACTCATACAGAATGATGAGAGAATGTACCAACCGAAGAAGTTGATTGTTAATGGATTGGATTGTGTCCAAAATATATTCCATATAGGAATAAACAACAAATAATATTGTGATGAAGCAATATTAATGATTACATGACTGATTGCATGATTACCTATCATACCATAATAAATTATCATAATAGGGATAATTGTTATGAATGATGGCTTCATCTGCATCAACATCAATTCTTTATTTTTTGGCATCAAATCCATTTGTTTCTTTTGAACTTTTGCTAAAGCTTTAGGATCTCCTGACTGTTGAGCCTGTTTTAATTCAGCTTGTAATTCTTTCATTTCAGCTTGGAGTTCAGCCATCCGATCATAGTCTATTAATAACTTTTGTAATACCACAATAAAGAATGCAATTATGGTTGCAATCAGGAATATTGTGAATATTGGATTTGATGGTGTCGGATCCAAACTTATTAATGGATCTAATAGGAAATCTAAATAACTCATTTTTCAATCCTCTAAGATAAGATATCAACTATTTCTGATACTGCTTTTTCTAATCCATTATCATTATTTTGAACCATAGCTACTGTTGCACCAGTTTGAACTGCGTAACTCATTGCTGTTGCTCTGGACATAGATTGATGTAAATCTATTTCATCGGTGTATTCCATGTCACGTACACGAGTTTCATCGTTCATTCTTCTGTACATAATTTCACTAGGTTTTGCTTCGATTAAAATAAACTGTGTTGGTTTTAGTTCTTCTAATACCCATATTGGTAAACCCGGTAAGAAACCTTTAGGGGTTTTAATTGTACAATGTGTATCAATGATAACATCATCATTTTCTGCCATTTCATGAATTTTAACAGCTGCTTTCTGTTGAACCTCTTTTTGAATTTCAGGATTGAGTTTTCTCATATCGTCACGATTTTCCACTAAACCTTTTTCCTGTGCAATTTCAAACATGACGTTACCGTAGTTTATGTTGACATAGTCAATTTCTTCTAATACTTTATTCAATACTGTTGTACTACCAGTACCAGGTATCCCTGCAAGTACTACTATGTTCATTATAATCACTTCGACTTTTTATAATTTAAATTTTCATTTTCGAAAATATAAAAGTAAAAATAATTGATATTTTTACTCTTTTAATAATCTTATTCATCACCTAAGAATCTTCTAAGCATTGGGTTTACATCCATAAGCTGTTCTTTTGCGATTTCTTCATATAATCTGTAAACAACACCTACTGTAAGCAATACCCCAGTACCTCCACCTAATGCACCTGTAAGGTCTGCTGCAAATGCGAGTAAACCTACGAATGCACCACCGAGCACTGTAATTGTTGGGATGTATTTATCCATAATTCTTTTGAATTGAACCTTACTACTTCTAAATCCAGGTACTTGAACACCCATTCTAGCTAGCTGTTGTGATACTTGTTTAGAACCAATACCACTAATTTCTACCCATAGTAAAGCAAAGAGAATTGATAGTGCAATAAATACTATACCGTATATGAGTACTTTCAATGGATCTGTAAATAATACAGAGATACTTGAAGGAGTACTTAAGTAATATGCAATACCACTAATTGCTTGACCCTGTGACACTTCCCCTAAGATTGGGAATCCAAGAGATTGGAACAAACCTGCAAATAACTGTACATTCAAGAATAATGCACTTACTAGAATAACAGGCATGTTACTTGCATACACAAATCTAAGAGGATATTTTGATCTTGCTCCTTTAACTCCACCATAAGACAATGGGATTTCTACTCTCATACTTTCAGCATATACTACTACCAAGAATACTACAATAGTAGCTATTACTGGAATTAATAAACTGAAGTTTGGTTGTCCAGTCATTAAAGAATATATAAATCCAGGTATTCTACCTGCAGGAGCTGATGATGCAGCTGTTGGAAGGAAATTGAATGATCCTACCATAATGGTTTGAGCTACTCCGGCAGCAATGAATAATCCTATACCACTACCGAATCCCCATTTACTAACAACTTCATCCATATAAATTATTAATATACCACCAAGAACCATTTGTAATATAAGTATTAAGGTATATTCTCCACTTATAGGTGGTAAAGAACCTGTAATTACAAGTACTGCACCTTCAAATAAAGTGAATAATATAGCCAAGAGTTTCTGAGTTCCTTGGAATGCAGCTTTATCTTCACCTAGAGATAAATCCAAATTAATCAGTTTACCCCCAACTAACAACTGCATAACGATTGAAGCTGTAACTATTGGACCTATACCCAAAGTGAATATAGAACCAAAGCTACCTGCCATTACTGATCTTAACTGAGCGAATTGGTCCACAGCCGTTGGACTAAGACCAAATAAAGATACTTCTGCTAATATGAAGTATAGTACTAATATAATTCCTGTCCATTTCAACTTTTCTTTAAACCCAAGTCTTTTTTCAGGATTAGCGACTTGTGGTAAAATAGAGTAAAATGGTTTAAGAACGTCTAATGATGACATATTTACTCCCATGAAAAGATATAATTTTTAAAATTATATCCTATTGAATAATTTATTTATATAATTTCAGCTATACCGCCAACTTCTTCGATTTTTTCGATAGCACTGTTTGAGAATTTAGGTGATTTAATAAGCATTGCTGTAGATAATGAACCTTTTGCCAATACTTTGTTGTAACCTAATTTGGTAACATCTAAAACAATTTGTCCATCTTCTTCCACTGCAACATTCTCAGCCAAATATTTTTCAATGTTGTTATCGATATCTAAAAGATTGATAGGTTTGAATTGTTGAATAGTTTTTGTTGGTCTAGTGAAACCGTATTTACCAAAGTGATTTGGATCGTTGATAACCATCCAAGTTTTGTGGTGTTTGTTTAAACCTGCGTTTCCACGACCTCCGCGGTGACCTGCACCTCGGCGTTTTTTAGTACATCCTCCACCTACAGATCTTGAACCTCGTAGCTTTCTGATTTTTTTAGTTTTTCTTATCATACATGACACCTACAAATTTAAATCATTTTTTCAAGTAATTCATTAATATTTTCAGATCTGTAACCAAGTGAACCTCCTTCAGTGAAAGGTTGTCTTGTACCTTCGTATCCTTTTCTAGGAGGGTTTAAACGGAATATTGGTTTTAAACCAGATTCTTTAAGAGTTGTTTCTTCGTTATAGATTGCCACTGCTAATGCTTCAACAGAATCATAGTCGGTGTTTTCTTTAACATATTCATCAGTAACTCTTTTATTACCAGGAAGTCTTCCCCTTTCTGCAACTAAAGTTTTGAAAGTATCTTCAGAAACTTCTCCCCAAGTAATGTAATCTTTTGCTTTTTGTAACATTCCTTTGTAACTTGGTGTTTCTGGAATTACAACTGCATGACTAATTCTTGTAAGATTGAGCATATCAAGTGTATCTGCGATGTTTTTTCTAATTCCAGTTCTTCCACGAATTCTAATAACTGCATACATAATTAAAACCTCACTTAATCAATTACCCCAAGAGCTTTAAGATCTTGTTCACTTGATTTTACACTAGATAATGCTTTGAGAGCATCAAATACTGCACCTGCAAAGTTAATTGTAGTTTGTGTTTGACCACTAGTCATTGACCATACATCAGCAATACCTGCCAATGAGAGAATAGTTTTTCCTACATTACCAATTGCAAGACCTACACCTGCTGGTGCTGGAATAAGTGTTGCTTTTACACTGCTCATTTTACCTTCTACTTTGTAAGGTACTGTGTGTCTTCTTCCACAACCGCAACCCCAGTCACCGCATCCTCTTCGGACTTTAATA
>CADBRM010000013.1 GCA_902797085.1 uncultured Methanobacteriaceae archaeon | reverse complement strand
GACTCATTGTCTCAGACATATCCAAAGAAGCACCAAAAACAGAAGCAAAAGTAGCAGAAACACCAAAAACAGAAGAAAAACCTAAAGTAGAAGAAAAACCTGTTGCCAATGATGGTGAAGTAAAAACTTTCATTGATTTGATAAGGTCTGAAGGTTTATTATAACTTAGGAGCATACAGTATATGTCTGAAGATATTAAATGTAGGATGATTTCTAAAGGAAAGGAAAATGGAAAAACCATTGTTACCAAAGATCCGATTAGCTTTTTAGGTGGGGTTGACCCGAATACGGGCATTGTTATTGATAAAAAACATGAATTATACAACCAATGCATTACGGATAAAATTTTAGTCATACCTTCAGGTAAAGGTTCTACTGTCGGTTCTTATGTTATTTATCAAATGGCAAAAAACAATACTGCCCCTAAAGCCATTATCTGTCAGAAAGCGGAACCGATTATAGCAATTGGTGCTATTATTTCAAAAATACCTATGGTTGATAATCCTGAAAAAGATATTGTTTGTTACTTAGAAAATGATATAGATGTTACTGTAGATGCCAACAATTCCATAATCTCCCTTAATTAACTTTTTTTACCAATTTTTTACTGATTGTTTTAATAAAAAATATATATACTTATTCAAACTATAAACTTAGTATATACTAAAAATATTTATTAATAATTAAAAAGATTAGAGGTGAACATATGAGCAACAAAGAAGACACATTTATTGTAGAAGATATGCATTGTGATGCATGTGTAAATACCATTACAAAAACATTAACCAGTAATGAAGGTGTTTCTAATGTTGAAGCTGATCTTTCATCAAAAGAAGTCAAAGTTGAATATGATGATGAACAATTTGATGTAGAAGAAATTATAAGCTCATTAGATATGGTTGGTTTCCCTGCCACTATTAAAAAAAAACTCTAAACGTTGCAGGTATGACTTGTGTAATGTGTTCCCGTGCTGTAACCTCCGCAATTTCAAAAATGCCCGGAGTATATTCAACACATGTTAATTTAGTCTCCGAAACAGCAGATGTTCTATATAATCCCAAAATAGTTACAACTGACGATATTGGAGACAGAATTAACCTTATCGGTTATGAATATATGGGCATTCATGATAACAATTCTATTAATAATGATGTTCTAGAAAAAAAACATGCAGAAAATCAAAAGAAAAAATTGTATCGCATCATTATAGGATTCTTCTTTTCGGCTTTATTGATGTATCTGATGTTTGGAAATGTTGATTTAGGTCCAAATGCATCATTTATAATGTTAGGCATTTCTATTTTACCGTTTGTTTATGTATCCTACCCAATTATTAAATCAGGAGTACTGTCCTTAAGACACCGTAACTTGAATATGGATGTTATGTACTCTTTAGGTATTGGAGTATCATTTATTGCTAGCGTTCTTAGTACATTCCATCTGTTGGGCAGTTCTCATTTTATGCTATATGATACAAGCATCATGTTAGGTTCTTTTTTAATGTTAGGCAAATACTTGGAGGATAGAGCTAAAGGAAAAACTTCAGATTCTATTAAGAAACTTGTACAACTTAAAGCAACTGAAGCAACTGTTGAAAAAACCATTGATGGTAAAATAGTTCAACAAAAAGTTCCAATCAATGAAGTGTTCAAAGGCAATATTGTCCTTGTTAAACCTGGAGAAAAAATACCTTTGGATGGAAAAGTTATTGAAGGAAAAAGTTATGTTGATGAATCATTAGTTACGGGAGAATCCCGGCCAATTGCCAAAGAGGTTGGTTCTGATGTTATTGGAGGATCCATTAATAAAGACGGTTCTTTTAAATTTAAAGTTACGAATACGAGTGAAAAAACTGTCCTTTCCCAAATCATTTCCATGGTACAGGAAGCACAGAATTCAAGTCCGCCAATACAAAAACTAGCCGATAAAGTTATCAAATATTTCATTCCGGCAATATTAATTATTGCAGTGATATCATTCTTAGTGTGGTATGTCGGTTTTGGAAGCAGTTTTGTTGATAGTTTAAGCATATTTATTTCAGTAGTTGTGGTGGCCTGTCCATGTTCATTAGGACTTGCCATTCCTACAGCATTAACAGTAGGAGTAGGACTTGCTGCCAAGTATGGTATTTTAATCAAGGATGGTGAAACCTTGGAGGTTTCTGATAAAATCAACCATGTACTGCTTGATAAGACAGGAACAATTACCATCGGCCAACCAGTACTCAGTGAAATCATTAATTTTTCAGATTACGATGATGATGAAATTTTAAAAATTTCTCGCTCAATAGAACAGTTTTCACAACATCCAATATCCTCTGCATTATTTAATAATGAAGATAAAAAAAGTTATGTGCTGTACACTGTGGATAATTTTGAAAACATTTCTGGTAAAGGTGTTAAAGGAAGCATCAACAATGTTGCCTATTATATCGGCAACAAAAAATTGATGGAAGAAAATGAAATAGTTGTACCTGAAAAGATTATTTCCACCCTAGAAAAACAGGAATTAGATTTAAAGACCAGTGTAATATTATCAAATGCTAAAGAAGTTCTTGCAATAATATCCGTTGAAGATTCCATTAAAGAAAATAGTATTAAAGCTATTGAATCTCTTCATAAAATGGGAATTGAAACATCAATGGTTACGGGAGATAATAAGAATACATCTGAAAAAATCGCCCAAAAAGTGGGTATCGACGATGTTGTATCAGAAGTACTTCCTCAAGACAAATTGGATTATGTTAAAGAAAAGCAATCCGATGGAAAAATAGTGGCGTTTATTGGTGATGGAATCAATGATGCCCCCTCTTTAACAAAATCTGACGTTGGTATTGCAATTGGTACTGGAACAGATGTTGCAATAGAATCAGGAGACATCATCCTCATAAACGGTGACTTAATAAATGCCGTTTCTAGCATCCAAATCAGTAGGAAGACAATGAGCAGAGTTAAATTAAATTTATTCTGGGCTTTTGCATATAATGTCATATTAATTCCTATTGCAGCGGGGGCATTGATGCCTTGGAACATATTTTTCAGACCTGAATACAGTGCATTTGCCATGGCTTTAAGTTCAGTAACGGTAATATCACTGTCATTACTTTTAAAAAGCTACGTTCCTGAAATATTAAAAGAAGGGAAATAAACATTCCCCCTATTTTTTTTTATAGGTTATACATTTTTTTTCATGATTTCACGCAACACTGCTGTTGCATAACATCCTCTTGGAATGAAAAATTCCACACTAATACCATCATCCAATTCTTCAACATTAGTGTCTTCAATTTTAAATCGAATACTTCTTCTTACCCCATGACTTCCCAGTTTAGGTGTTTTTGGACATTCAAATGATTCTTTGTCAATATTTTCTTCTTCGATAACCTTTCTTTCAATGTCTCCCTGTATACCTTCTGCAAAAGGTACTTTTGAACCCAATAAAGGCGCAGTAGGATTCAAAGTAAAATTATCCAAATCTTTCTGAATCGTATCCTCATTTATTTCATGCACCCATCTTTCATCCTGATCAATGATAATATCCCCATCAAGATACTTGTTTATTCCAACTTTTGCACGTTCATTCACAATTTTATTAAACAAATATGATTCATATGCATTTACAAACATTCTCTTTAACGGTTTAGGTAATGATTCAATTGCCCTTATATAATCTTTTTCAACTATTTCCCCATGTTTTTCCTTGGAAATCATCAATTCCTTAATCATGGATTTCTCATATCTCATACTTTTCGGCATTAAATTATACGATTCCTCAAATTTTCCCTCATCGTACAATTTTCTTGCTTCATAAGGTTGATTGTGTTCTTCATCTCTTGGGCTTCCTATATAAGTATCTACAGCTTTTTTAATATCGCCTTCAACCAAACATTTTCCAACAAGATGAGTTGTTGATCTAACTTCACCAAATCTTTGATAACCATAATAATTTGGAACACCAGTTACTGTTAGGGAGTCCAATACTTCTTGAGCCCTTATCTTATCCTCTTTTGGGTCATTGGTATTTCTAATGTTTATTTTGAATTTATTACCCCTCAATTGACCCATTCTTAATTTTTTCTGATTCTGTTTAATTTCAAGAACCTTTACGTTGTGTAAAACTTCCGACAAATCAGGCAATTCTTCAGGGGTTATATTACTTATGCATAACCATTGTCTTGTAATGGCAGAACGGTCTTTCATTCCTGCAAAACCTGTCCTTTTCCGACTGATATGTAACTCCCTTGCCAAATCCAAGACCACATCCAATGTTGTTCTACCTTCCTTTTCTATATGTATCCAGGTATTTGGACCTTCACCAGAAGGTAGAGTCAATGGAACTTCATCAACAAAAAAATCTTCATTGGACTGCCTAATGAGCCCACCAGTACCTTTAGTTTGGGTAATAAAAGTTTCTACGTTTAACATCAAATCAACTCTTAAGTAAAAAAATATTATAAAAAAGATGAAATATTCTTAAAAATAAAAATTAATTCCTTATTCCCATTTAATTAAGACAAAATGTTAAATAAAGAATTATTTTCTCTTTAATAAAAAAATTACTATATTAATTATATGATTATAATATTATTTATTCTTTATCAATATCCTATTGGAGTGACAATTAAAACCTATTTAATTATCAAAATAATAAAATGATAAACTTTAAGAATTAATATTTAAATAATTAATATTATATATATTTTGAAATTAGTGGAGGGAGAGAAAATAGCTAATTCAACATCCAAAAGTTTGGTTGCTATATTCATATTATCATTAATACCTCTCATATTAAGTTTATTTAGACTAGTGAATAATACATATTTGTTCGTAGGATTATTTGCTTTAGACTTCTTAATAGTTGGAATTGTTTCAGCAATGGCAATACACCCTCTATTAAGTTTTAAAGAAGTTATTAGAAAAATAATTTACATTATTCCTTCAGGTTTAGTGTTTTCTATAGCAAGTACTGTTGCAGTATACTATCTGAAAATGACTGCTGGCAGCATATTAGTGTTTTTATCAATTATTGCTATAATATTAATAATAATTGCATTTGTTAGAAACAAAAGTAGAATGATTGCAATAGAAAATCCTGAAGAATATACTGAAAAACATATAGTTCGTATAATATTTGTATTGGCTATATTTTGTATTGTATCTTATATCGGTATGGAAATACCTCCATTCAGCGTAATTCCTTTATGGTTCGGGTTATGTATTCCATTCATTATACTACTACCGGGATACCTGTGTTTAAACATAGTTAATCCCTACAAAGATGAATTCAGACTCATTGAAAGATTAAGTATATCCATATTCGCAAGTTTAGTTATAACATCAATAATCGGTTTAATTCTTGCACAGCTTGAACATCTTCTTAATATGAGACATGTATCCTTAGTTTTAGTTGTTGTAACATTAATTATATTGTTACCTTTATACTACATTAGAATTAAGGAAAAACGTATTTATACCTTATTTAGTGATTCCAGATTAAATAAGATATTCATATTAATGACCATTATAGCGATTTGTGCTGTATTTGCATCAGGAATTCTTGTGAGTACCGGAAATGTAAATAGTATTGATGCTAATCCCGGAGCACTATTCCAAGGAAATACTTCCTTTGAAGTTAATGGAGTTCATGAAACTCCGGGTGATGATGATTATTACACTTTCACCGATGGTGAAAATCTAAATTTAACTTTGGTAATAACAAATCATGAAAATAGAGATATGAATTATAAATTAAAAATAGATATAGTTAATGATACTACAAATGAAACTTTTTCAGAACAGGACATTAGTTTAAAAAATAATGAAACTAAAAACATAGACACAAACATAACTATGTCTACAGGTAAAAAGGACATTGTATTCACATTATATGATGATAATAACCAACCATACAAAATACGTCATTTATATGTAAATGTAAATGCTATTGAAGGTGAAGAATAAAAAAAAGTTGTTGTAGGAACTATTTTCCTACAGCATAATATTTTATACCCAATTTTTCCATTAAACTATTTTTAAATTGATTTCTTCCATCAAAAATCATGTTTTTAGATAAATTAGATTTAATTCTATTGAAATCAGGACTTCTAAATTCTTTCCACTCCGTTACAATAATCAATACGTCGGCATTTTCTATTGCATCATACTTATTGTTGAAATAGTTAACATCCCAATTTTTGAAATAAAACTCTTTTGCAATGTCCATTGCTTTTGGATCATATGCATTGATTGTAGCACCTGCATCCAACAGTTCCTTTATTATGGTTATGGAAGGAGCTTCTCTCATATCATCCGTTTCTGGTTTAAAGGCCAATCCCCATATTGCAAAGGTTAAACCTGTTAAATCATTTCCCAAAACATCCTTAATTTTGTTTGGAATATAATGCTTTTGATTATTGTTTACCAATTCTATGCTCTTAAGCAATTGTGGATTATACCCTGCATCCGTAGCGGTTTTAATCAATGCAGTAACATCTTTTGGAAAACAACTTCCACCATATCCACAACCAGGATATAAAAAACTTGAACCGATTCTGGAGTCACTGCCCATTCCTTTTCTTACGTTGTCAATATTTGCCCCCACCTTATCACAAATATTAGCCATTTCATTCATAAATGAAATCCTGTTAGCCAACATAGAATTAGAAGCATATTTTGTCATTTCTGCACTTTTTACATCCATCACTATCATTCTTTCATGATTTGTTGTGAATGGACCATACAACTGTGCCATCATATCGGAAGCAAAAGTATCATCCGTTCCCACAATAACCCTATCAGGATGCATAAAATCATTTACTGCATTTCCTTCCTTTAAAAATTCAGGATTTGAAACAACAGAAACTTTAAATGATTCTCCTCTTTTGTCCAGTTGTTCATTGATAATCGATTTAACTTCATCTGCCGTTCCAACGGGTACTGTGGATTTATTAATTACAATCATGTCATGAATAATGGTTTGACCAATTTGTTTAGCCACTTGTCTAACATATTGCAAATCCGCACTTCCATCTTCTCCCATCGGTGTTCCAACTGCTATGAAACATAGCTCCGAATTATCAAGTCCCTCTTTCAGATTCGTTGTAAAGTGCAGATTTCCCCGTTCATAATTTCGTTTAATTAATTCCTCCAATCCCGGTTCGTATATAGGCACTATTCCTTTTTTTAATGAGTCAATTTTTTCTTCAATGACATCCACACAATATACTTCGTTTCCCATATCTGAAAAGCATGTTCCTGTTACTAAACCAACGTATCCTGTCCCAATTATTGTTATGTTCATGTGAATTCTCCTAGTTTAATTAATTTTGCAAATTATAAATCTGTCGTTTTCAAATGTTTTTTCTGATGTACTTAACTTAATATTGTTAAAATTGTCTTTGGTTATCTCTTTGGTAAAATAGTATGAAGGGTAATAACTACCATTCACATACCTAACATCCAAGTCATTAAAACCGGATGTATCATTGACAATTAAACTTTTATCATATACAATATATCCTATTTGCTCTTCGCGCAAAGAACTCAATGATGATTTTGTCAATGATTTGTTTGTGTATACATCAAATCCATAATGTAATGGAATCTCATCAATACTGGAGATTACGGTTCCGAAAAACAGGTTATTCGTTAATATGGACCTGTTACCCGTATCCTCATTTTCAAACCAATTTATTACTTCAAGTTCATCTGATGTAGGTGGAGCTATTTGGAATATGGATTCTTCAGTAGAAGCACTATAATTAGTAACTGAAGAATCATTTATATGCATAATTCCAAATCCAAAAGACAAAATTATCAAAGCTAAAACAAATATTAATGCATAATTGTTGTCAGCACTTTTTAATTTTTCATATATTAATGATGATGCATATCCACCAAGAATTACCATCGGCACTATCAGATAAAGCAGTAACCTGAATGTATATACAGGAATCCCAAACCAATGCAAATTACTAAATAAAAATGCTATTAAAGCCCATAATGATACAAACAGCAACTCTTTATTTTTAAAAGAGTAATATAATCCAATTATTGAAAAAATTAAAGCAATTAATCCTACACAACGAATATATCTCTCCAATCCCATTGCAACCTGCCCCATGAACAGGTCAAAAGGATTATTTATTATAGAAACAATTCCATTTAATAATTGGGATAAATGGGATGGACTGAAGAGAACTATCAATACCATGACAAAAATACCTAAAAAGAATATAGGTATAATGGTGTAAGCATAATATTCAATGGCATTGAAATTTCGTAAAATACCTGTTTGAACAATCATCAATGCCACCAATAAGACCATCAGATAAACAAATGATGAAAAATGTGTTCCCAAAATCAACAGCGCCAAAATAGCAGTTAATATTGAATACTTATAGTTTTCTTCAGTAGTGGCTTTATAATAACAATAAACAGACAATGTAAAGAAAATCATAGCCAGAGTTTCGGGAATTGGTAAAAACATCCTCGTAAACATAAAACTGGAAAACAACAATATACCTGCATAAAATCCCACTTTTTCATTATAAAACTTACCTGCCACATAACTAACCGTAAAAACATTACACAATGTTAATAATATCTGTAATATTCTTGCACCATTCATCAAATTAGAACCGGTTATTGAAGAAACAATTATCAACAATGCATGAAACAAAGGAGGATAACCGATAACCTTACCATTTGGTGCATTAAGCAAATAGTCAACACTGGTTATTCCATTATTCATATAAGCTAAAGCATAATTAATGTGAGTGTAAATGTCCCAACCTAACGGGAACTCATTGGATAATGTAATAATTAGTGCCAAAATTAATGACAGGAATAATGGGATATACAACAAATATCTTTCTTTTAAATTAATATTCATAATTATCAACCTTAATATGCATTTTTATCGTTTAACAATGTAGGCAATGTCTTAACGAATATTTTAATATCCAAAAATGGGGACCAATTTTCCACATAGTATATATCATATTCAATTCTTTTAACTATTGATGTATTTCCTCTATACCCGTTTATTTGTGCCCAACCAGTCATACCCGGTCTAACATGATGTTTGATCATATACTTAGGTACGGATTCCTTAAATTTATTAACAAAATATGGACGTTCAGGTCTAGGACCTATTAAACTCATATCTCCCTTAAATATATTGTAAAATTGAGGCAATTCATCAATACTGTATTTTCTTATGAGTTTTCCAACAGAGGTAATACGTGGATCATTCTTTTCAGTCCATTTTTTATCATCAATGTATTCGTTTTCAGATCTCATACTCCTAAATTTATATATCATGAAAATTTTACCGTTTTCGCCAACCCTTTCCTGCTTATAAATTATAGGACCCGGAGACGAAAACTTAACTAAAATTGCTACGATTAGAAGCAATGGTGAAATGATTACAGTAGTAACCACTACAAATGCCACATCAAAAATTCTCTTCAACAGATTATTATAAAAAATGTCCAACGGAAGATATCTTGCACTTATTAATGGAATATTGTCCAGCAATTCGATATTTGGATGAGCTGTTAAATACCTATAATAATCCGGAACTATATCTGCACGAACACCATTCTTCTCACAGGTAGACATAATAGACTCCAAAGTTTTATAATGACGTGGTGCAATACTCACAATAACCCTATCTACAATTTCATTAGATTCCAATATTTTTTCGAGATCATTAACCTTCCCAATGATTTTTATACCGGAAACATCTTCTTCGATATTATCATCTAAAAAACCAATTACCTGATAACCCAAATAAGAATTATCCTTAATTGTTTCAACCAAGTTTTCCCCAACTTCGCCTGCACCAATAATAACGACATATTTTAAGTTAAAACCTTTAGAACGCATAACTCTTAAGAAATATCTTACAATAGCCCTTTCAACAGTTGCTAATATAAAATTTACAACCAAAAAGAATATTAAGAAATTATTCGGAAAAACAATTATTTCAAGAAAACCTACTGCAGACAATAAGAAAAATTCCGCCAAATTAGCCTGCCCAATCCTCCGAGCTTCTGAAAATATACTTTTATTTGTCCTCTGCGGTGTGTATAAAGAAAACATATAATAAAAGAACACATAAGAAGGAACTAATATTATCAAATATAATAATAATGTTTCAAAATTGAAGTTAAAATTAACTATTAACCCCCTGTGGAATATAGCAGAAGTTAAGAAAAAAGTTGAAATCAATAACACAACTATATCCAATAAAACATTCAATACATTGAATAATTGTTGATTTTCCCGAATCATAATATCACTTTAAATAATATTAAGATATGTTCTTCATACATAATAAAAATGTTTAAAATGAGGGAAAAAAATAAATTATAAAATATTTTTTATATTAAGAATAAATAATTTTGCATAATACAGGGACCATATACTCACATAGGTTATTACGTTTACTAAAAAGGAATCTTCTTTTTTATAATGGGCATCATAAAAAATTTCCATGGATTTGTGAAATTCATACAACAATCTTTTATTTTTTCCACTGGCCCCTTTATAATGAGTTATACTATATTTACCATAATAAAATACATCATACCCCAATTCCTTTACTTTATAACACAAGTCAATGTCTTCACCATACATGAAATATGATTCATCCAATCCACCACATTTATTCATCACATCAGAGTTTATTAACATAAATGCTCCTACAACACAATCCAAATAATAACTTCCATTTTCATCAAGATAGGACAGATTATACCTATTGAACTTAGGGCTGTTCGGAAACAGCTTTGACAATCCTGACATTCTGTAAAAAGAAACTTCAAATGTTGGAAAAGATCTTCTACATGCCTTATCCAATGAACCATCGGGTAAAACAACTTTACATCCCAATATACCAATATTTTCATGTGATTTAATATACTTCAGACATTCATTGACAGTATCCTCATGAACTACAACATCACTATTCAACAGCAGAGTATACTCCCCTTTGGCATTATTGAATGCCATATTATTTGCAACTGCAAAACCTGCATTACTTTCGTTTTGAATAAAATGAATAAAGGAATAATTCTTAAAATCATCCATTAATAGTTCCATACTTCCATCACAGGATGCATTATCCACAAGCAATATTTCATAATCAATATCATGAACACTTCCCAAAACAGAGCTAATTGTTTGTTTAGTTAATTCATATGTTCGATAATTCACTATTATTATTGATAAATCCATATCTGACACCTACCTCAAAAACATGAAAGTATTTTTAATAAGCAACCATTCTATTTTAATAGAAGCTAATAAAGGAGTATTTGTTTTAGTTAATTTGTTTCTAGTGGAAAGTCCTTCTTTAATACCTTCTTTATATTCCGTTCCAAATCCTTTATTATAAAAAAACAGGTATTTGAGAAGTATACCCAAAATAATAAACAAACCATTAATTAATTTCATCCACAAAGGCATGTTTTTGTAAATTAGATAAATATTATTCCTGGCCGATATTTTTACCTTAAACGGATTATAGCGTGACCCCGTAGTAGCACTACCGTAATGATAAACAACAGCACCACTAGAGTAATAAGATTTGTAACCTGCCAATCTAGCCCTGAAACTCAAATCCATGTCTTCAACATAACTTTCGAAATTCTCATCAAAGTAACCAATTTCATCAAATATTGACATTCTATATAATGCAGCTCCGGCACATGCACTAAATACCTCTTCATTTTTAGAGTAGCAAGTAACTTCTTTTCCATAACCCCTGCGTTTACTCCAACCCATTATAGTATACTCATCCCCAACATCATCCAATAAATTTTTGTTAAAATATTGAATCATCTTCGAGGATACTGAAAAAATATCGGGAGATGAACTGATAGTATTCACCAGATGGTTTAGAGTATCACGTTCTATTATGGTATCATTATTCAATAAAAAAACAAAATCAGTTTTTACCAATTTAATTCCCTGATTAACGGCACATGCAAAACCTTTATTGTAATCATTTTCCACCAAACATATTTCAGGATAATTTTCTCTTATAAAAGAGACACTGTCATCTTCAGAAGCATTGTCAACAACAATGACTTGAGAAAGAGACAAGGAATTCCTTATAGATTTCAATAAATTATCCAATAATTCCCTATTATTATAATTAGGAATTACTACCGTTACATCAGGATTTAAATTCATAAAAACATCTCATAAAAAAAGTTAAGGAGGTTATAAGTTTTTTACATACGCTTCATACTGGTCACATATTTCATTAACTTCACCAGCAGCAATGATTGAACCTTTATGCAACCAAATTGCCTTATCACATAAATTTCTGACTTGACCCACGGAATGTGATACAAACAGCATTGAAGCATCGGACATAAGAGTATCCATCCTATCACGACATTTTCTTTGGAAAGACATATCCCCTACAGATAAAACTTCATCCAAAATCAATATATCAGGATTTATTGAAGTAGCTATTGAAAAAGCTAAACGAGATTTCATCCCTGAAGAATAATTTTTTACCGGAACATCAATGAAATCTTCTATTTCAGCAAATGAAACAATATCCTCAAATTTCTTATCCATATCTGCCCTTGAATGACCTAAAGTAGCACCATTCAAATAAATGTTTTCTCTACCACTATAATTAGGATCAAATCCGGCACCCAAAGCCAATAAAGGAGCAAGAGAACCGTTAACTTTTACAGTACCTTTAGTTGGCTTTAAAACACCAGAAATTATTTTAAGCAACGTACTTTTTCCAGCACCATTTAAACCTACAAAACCTACTTTATCCCCCTTATTAATTCTTAATGAAACATTATTCAATGCCCAAAAAGATTGAAAACGAATTTCTCGCTTAATAAATTTAATTACAAACTCTTTTAAATTATCAGTTTTTTCTTCACTTAAATTAAATTCCATACTTACATTATTAACTTCAATAACAGTATCTTTAGACATTTTATTCCCCTATATTTATACATACAATATAAATTTATCTTGATATCTTTTCAACATTGCAATTCCTATTCCTAACAAAATTACTGCTGCTATTGCCGGAATAATAATATCGATAGGACTATACAATTTACCATATAAGAAACAATCCCTCAAACAAACCACTATATAATACAATGGATTATATGTTTGAATAAATCTAAATTGTGCCGGTAAAATATCCGCTGGATAGAATATTGGTAAAGCATACATAAGTAACAATGTAAATACGGAATATAAATGTTCCATATCCCTAAAGAATATATTTAATGTACCAATAATTAGTCCTACTCCAAATGTCATCACTAACAATACCAATATAGGTAAACTGGCAAATATTATGTAAACAGTGAATTCTGTTCCAGTCACAAACATAATTGCAAAAAGTACCAATAATGATAAAATAAACGTGACAAAATTTGATAATACCGATGCAAGCGGGTATAAATATTTAGGCACATAAATCGATTTCCATATACCTGAAGAACTTACCAAACTTTTCATAGCTTGACTTGAACCACTTGCAAATAACGAATAAGCCAATTGTCCTGTCAAGTAATATACCGGATAATTTGCCACACGATGGAAGAGTGCTGAAAATACTATTGTCAATACAATCATTCTAAATAAAGGATCTAATAAACTCCATAAAACTCCTAAAATAGAATTACGATATTTTATTTTGATATTTTTCCGAACTAATTCACTCAATAAAGCTGTATATTTACTGAAGTTACTAATACCTTTTATTTGAATTTCATCCATACTTAATCCTCATAAAAGTTAAAACAACATTCTTAAAAAAAAAGATTTATCTAAAAATATTGAAATTTAACCTATTAATTAAATTTTTATTTTACAATATTTTTAAATATTTCTATATTAAATCTGATTCAAAACATCAATAAATTGGATTACCCTATCTTCGTATGTATGTCCTAAAATACAACTGTCTTCTTCTTTCGGTTTTTTTAGTATGTCTTCGATTAGTTGATTTAATTCATCCACAGTATTGTAAGTGAATACCCTTCCAGGGAATAGTTCATCCAATCCTGCAACGGGGTCTGATATAATACAAGCCCCACAGGCTATTCCATCAAATATCCTGTTGGATATGAATCCTTTTTCCCTCATATCCTCCCAGTGATCATTTAGTAAAATATCACATGAAGAATATGCCTGATGTAATTCTTTATTTGAAATATGTTCCCCTTTGACATATTTTTTATCTATTAATCCTTCCCAATCTGCACCATAAACAAATAATTTATGTTTTGTAGGCAACAAATCTTTCAAAATTTTTCTATAAACTCGTCTAGAATTTCCAACAAACAATAATTCCGATTTGTATTTTTCATTGAATTCCGGATAAAACTTATGAGGATCAGTACATTGCCACATACATTCCACAGGAACATTCAATATTGATTTTAACTGTTCAGTCCAATATTTTGAGGCTATAAAAACATAGTCATATAACTCATATTCATTTAAAGAAACCAGATCGGAATGGGATATGTTCCACATAATGTTATAGTGTTGAACTTTCGGTTTATAATAGGATAATCCTCTCAATACTATTACTGTATCGGCTATCGCATCTGTTGAATCATTCCATTCACACAGCATTTGTATTTTTACAAAATACCCCCTTTTTTCAAATTCCTCCTTAAGTCCTTCTGCAACATAATAATCACCCCACCTATGTATTTCATCCCATGAAGGTACAGGAGTTTTAATTATTATTTTCTTTTGACTATAATATTCTTCAAGAATTTTTCTGAGAGTCTCTGCTCTATGTTCATAAGTATGCTCTTCCAATACTGTCTTTCTTAATATATCCACTTTTTCTTGTCTTTTTTCAGGATGCTTCAAATAGTATTCTAAGACTTCCGTTAATTCCTCTTGAGAATGATACTCCGGTATGTTTCCATCAAACAGTTCCATGTTTCCCTTAGATCCATTGGTCACTATTAGTTTTCCTGAAGCCAATGCATCAAATATTCTACTATTTACTGAACCCCATCCTTTAGTCACATGATTTGCATCATCAATAACCATTTTTGTTGAAGAGTACACATAAGGCATATCCTGATAATTTACAAAGCCTTTTGAATAAGGTGATAATTTTGGAACTTTGTTCCAATTTGTTCCATATAAATTGAAGTGATAATCCAATGTTTCCGGATTCAGAAAATCAATTATCTCCCTTTTGGCATCCCAATAACTTCCCGTAAAACAGTAATCGCACTCATATTCATCCCTGATAGGATTGCTTTCATTAAACATTTCTGAATCAGAAGCCAATGGAAATAAAAATGGAGTTATTCCGGTATTTTCTTTAATATAGTCACAGGCTATTTGACTACTTGCAAACACCAAATCATACTTATTAAATGAAGGTTTTTCTATCCATCTTTCAAACCAGTTTCTTAACCAAGCTATTTTAACCAATAATCCATTTTCACATTCAACTTTTGTAAGATCATATGCATCCAGCAAAGATATTAAAACATCCACATCTTCTTCAACATAGTACCAATCACGCTGCTCTTTAGATTTGAATCTTGACTGATATTTTATATTCCAACCAAACTTCTTCAATTGTTCTGCTAAAGACAAAGCAGTAAAATAATCCCCGGCAGTGGTATTTTCATCGGATTGTGTGACGACAAAGGATACCGTCAATGGTTTATCTGTAAATATTCTCCTATTTTTTAACTTGTCTTCAAACAGTTCCTTACGTAACCATTTATTCCAACGGTTTATGAATATTTTTTGATTGTTTAATCTCCTTTCCCTTACCTCTTTCTTGTTGTTTTTTTCCTGAGTTCCAAATTCATAATGATACAACATTGATTTAGGATTGTAAATATTCATATAACCTGCTTTATATAGTTTCAGACAGAGATCCACATCTTCATACCCATACACATAATCATTATCAAAACCGCCCACTTCCAAATAAACCGATTTTTTCACAAGCAAACATGCAGCTGTAACGGCAATAATTTCTTCATCTTCTGTTTGATGAGCTATATCCTCATATTCTGATGCATTATCCCTATTAAATGGTTTTATATAACCATCACCCTCTTTGAAGATAATTCCCGAATGTTGTATTGTGAATGATTTTTCTCTATTAATCTTTGAGGAGTCACAGTCAGGATATATTAATTTTGAACCTACGGCTCCAATTTTATCATCGGATAAAATTGTGTGCATCATATAATTTAACCAACCATCCAAAGGTTTTGTATCATTATTTAAAAATAAGAGATAATCCCCTTTTGCTATTTTGACCCCTTGATTGTTTGCAAAAGAAAATGTTTCATTATATTTATTTCTTATCACAGTGATAGGTAATTCATCATGCCCGTCAATAATTACCATTGAATCATCTTTAGATGCATTATCAACTATAATTATCTCATAATTTAAATGAATTGTACTGTCAATAACGTCAAGTAATCTGGATAAGTGAGTAGAACCGTTTCTATTTACAATAATGATAGATACCAATGGAGAATCATCAAATAAAGGTATTTCATTGTTTTTATTATCATTGTCAATAGTTTCAATAATTTGTCTTTTCTGTTCATCAGATAATGTACGTTTTTTTCTCAAAAATTCTTTTATTTCGTGTTTAACTTTATCCGAATACTTATTTTTTGAATCGGCAAAATTATGTTTGATAATCCTGGCTTTATTAAAACTTTTAGTATTTCTGATGCTTTCTGGAACCCTCACTTATAATCCTCCGTTATTAATTATTAATTATATCTTATTTTCATTAGTAAAAAAACTAATCATAATATGATATAATTAATTAGTAAAAAAAATAAAATATTATATAAAAAAATATATGAAGGCAAATTATATGGTATCCAAAAAGAAAATAGTTCTTGTTATACTTTTAATTATTATTGCTGCTATTGCTGCAATGGGAATAAATTTCTATTCCAACTATCAGCAAGGAAAATCAAGTTTTTCAGGAACGCATAATATACTTGTACTTTGTACTGACCCAACAGAACCACGGGCAGGTGTGGGAGCAGTAGATATGGCTTTCATTATTCAATTGAATAATGGAAAACTAGGGGAAGTTACTCCGGTTTATCCTGGAGGTTTATATGACCCATCCATGAATCCCCCTGCAGATTTACGTAGCGAAGGGGTTGACCACTGGTATCTTCACGATTCCTTATGGACATCAAGTTTAGAAGAAGGTACTCAAAGAGCCCAACAGATAGTCAAATATTCTACGGGCACATCCACCGATATCGTGGTTGTTGTTACGCCTGATGCTATAGATGCAGTAATTAATGCTGTAGGTCCTGTATATTCCAATGGTCAAGAAGTTACCTCAGATTCACTCAGTTTCCTACGTAATGACCAAGATGAAAATGGTGCTACAAGAGGAGATGCTATTGAAGGATTAGCAGATGGTATCATCAACGCTACCAGAAGCAGTGGCAAAAAAGTAGAATTAATAGGGGTTCTGACTGATCAATACGCCAAAGGAAATATACAAATTGTTCCTGGCGATGCTTTCCAAAAATTAATTTCCTATGCAGGAATTTCCAATATTATAGATTGAATCTTTTGATTCAATATTTTTTTTAAAAACCGGATTATACTAACATCCAATAAAAAAAGAAGGAGATTATAATTCAAAAGCTCTTTCATTAACTTCTTGAATTATTTCTTGTTCATTTATTGTTAACAATTCCTTATTTTCCAATAATATTTTTCCATTACATATTACTGTATCAACATCCGTTCCCAAGGATGAATAAATGATATTACTTAAAGCATTTCTAACAGGAGTCATATGAGGTACTAATGTATCAACCAATATAATATCAGCAAGCTTTCCTACTTCAATAATACCAGTATTTAAACCCAATGCATTTGCACCATTTTTTGTTGCCATGTTAAATGTATCCTGAGTAGGAAGTACCCTTGGATCCAATAAATTGACTTTTTGTAAAAAAGCTGTTAATTTCATTTCACTAAACATATCCAGATTATTATTTGATGAAACCCCATCGGTACCTATAGAAACATTGATGTCATTTTTCAGGTATTCGTTAACAGGAGCAATACCTGAGGCCAATTTCATATTACTAGATGGATTATGTGCTACAGATACCTCTTTTTCTTTAAGGATTTTCATTTCATCTTGTGTTGTCCATACACCATGTGCTGCAATAGTATCAGAACTTAAAACACCAATATCATTCAAATATTCAAAAGGAGTTTTTCCCTTATCTTTAGAAATATCATTTACTTCCTGTTTTGTTTCTGAAACGTGTATATGATATTTCAAATCATGTTTATCTGCCAATTCTTTTGATTTAATCAATAATTCTTCAGAACAAGTATATGGTGCATGCGGTGCTACTGCAACTGTAACCCTATCTTCACAAGTCATATGACAATTTTTGATTAATTGTTCGGATACCTTTAATTCCGATTTCATTTTCTCCTCATCAAACAGGTCTATCATTCCATACCCCAAGACAGCCCTCATTCCTGATTCATCAACAGCTTTGGCTGTTTCTTCCATGTAAAAATACATATCATTGAATGTGGTAGTACCTGTTTTAATCATTTCCGCCATTGCTAATTTTGAACCTAAATAAACCAATTCATCATTAAGTTTTGCTTCTTTTGGCCAAATATAATCATTTAACCATGTCTGTAAACTTTGATCATCACCTACACCACGTAATAATGTCATTGCAACATGAGAATGTGTGTTGATTAGACCGGGCATTGTGATTTTGTTTGTTCCATCAATAACATTCTCCGCATCTTTTTCTGTTAATGATGAACTGATTTCTTGTATTGTATCATCCACTATAAGTATTGAAGATTTTTTTATATCATCAGATATGATTGTTGTATCTTTTATTAAAATATTGTTAGTTTCCGTCATGTTATCCCTTATTAGAAAATCACTAATTATTATTTATAATTTAATAGATTAATAAATTAATCTTAAAGTTTGTAACAATAGATATTTTAAAATAGAATGTTAAAAATATGAATATGCTAATAGATTTCATTAAAGAAAACTTTTTTTATTTACATCCTGGTTATACTACATTCAATACCATAGTATTTGGACTAGTTTTAGGATTAATTATATTGGGAATAATAAAAATTTTCGATAAGATAAAAAAGGACCCTTTAGAACTATTGTTTCCCTTAATTCCAATAATAGTTTTTGGTTCCACCAGCAGAGCCCTTGTTGATAATCACGTATATCCTCGCATTCATTTACTGGCAACACCTGGAATTTATATTTTTATAGGAATCATGACAATACTTCTCCTAATAATTAGCATAATAGCAGAGAAACATTCCAATTTAAAATATTATAATATAATTATTTTCTTTGGAAGTTTAATATGCATTCCAAATTTCTTTTTGATGCTTGTACATGGAATAAATCTTAGCATATTTCTATTTGAAATCCTATTATGGGCCCTGATAACAACAATATTCATATTAATCAAAAATAAATCTGATTTACTTAAAAATAAGGGTAATCTTGAAGTATTGTCCGCACATATTTTTGATGCAACATCAACATTTGTAGCTATGGATTTCTTTGGTTACTATGAACAGCATGTTTTACCTACATTTATGATTAATTTAACAGGCAGTGCAATAATAATGTACCCTCTAAAGATAATCATAATACTTGGAATATTATACATTATAGATAAAGAAGTTGACGACTGTACAAGTAACCACATGCTTAAATTAGCAATTTTCATACTGGGATTGGCACCTGGAATACGTAATTTTGCTACTTTAATCCTTTCCTTGTCTTAAAAATATCAAATAAAGTATTATTTAATTCTCATATTCTAAATTTTATAATTAAATAGATAAGATTATATAAAATAATGAAAAGAATAGTATTATAAACTAAAGGAGTGAAAAATAAGATGACTTTTAACCCACCATCAGATGTTATGATTTATGACACCACTCTAAGAGATGGTGAACAAACACCTGGTGTTACGATAACAACTGATGAAAAAATTGTAGTAGCAGAAAAATTAGACAAATTAGGAGTGGATGTTATCGAATTGGGTTTTCCAGCAGCATCTCCAGGAGAACAAAAAACTTTTAAAGAGGCAGCAAAACTTGGATTTAATGCACAAATCAGTGGATTAGCAAGAGCATTACCTGTCGACATTGATAAAGCAATCGATTCTGATGCAGAATACATTCACACTTTCATTGGAACTTCACCCCTTCACAGAGAGTATAAACTCAAAATGAGTAAAGAAGCTATCCTAGATAAAGCAGTATCTGCTGTTGATTATATCAAAGATCATGGATTAGTAGCCGAATTTTCATGTGAAGATGCTACCAGAACAGAACTAGACTACTTATTAGAAGTATTTGGAGCCGTTCAAGAAGCAAAAGTAGATAAGATTAATGTACCTGATACAGTTGGAGTAACAATACCTTCAAAAATGAATGAATTAATAACCAACATTAAAGAAGTTATCAGTGTACCTATAAGTGTACACTGTCATAACGACTTTGGTCTTGCAGTAGCAAACTCATTAGCAGCAATTGAAGCAGGAGCACAGCAAGCACAATGTACCATAAATGGTTTAGGTGAACGTGCAGGTAATGCTTCACTAGAAGAAATTGTTATGACTTTAAAGAAAGCTTATGACATTAATACAAACATCAACACAGAATTACTTGTAAACACTTCAGAAACCGTTTCAAGAATTTCCGGTGTTAAAATGCCACCTAACAAAGCAATTGTTGGTGAAAATGCATTTGCACATGAAGCAGGTATTCACGTTCAAGGAGTTCTAGAAAACAGTAACACTTATGAAGCTTTCTACCCTGAAGAAGTAGGACATAAACGAAGAATAGTTTTAGGTAAATTAACTGGCGCAAATGCCATTAAATCAAAATTAGAGGAATACAACATCAACTTAGATGATGAACAATTTGACCAATTATTTGCTAAAGTTAAAGAAATGGGAGATTCTGGTAAAACCATTACCGATATTGACTTCAGATCCATAGCAGAAGCTATTCAAGGTAAACCTACTATCGAAAGAATCAAATTATTAGGTATCAGTGTTATGACAGGAGATAGTACTTTACCAACAGCAACTGTAAAATTAGATCTTGACGGTAAAATAAAATATAGAGCTGAAACAGGTGTAGGTCCAGTAGATGCAGCATTAAATGCAATACAATCATTAGTTAATGAAATTGTTAACATTGAATTAGAAGAATACCATATTGAAGCTATTACTGGAGGAACTAACGCATTAGGTGAAGTATTTGTTATTACTGTGGATGAAGAGGGCAATAAAGCTACTGGTAGAGCAACCGATGAAGACATTGTTAAAGCTAGTATTGATGCTATCTTAAGTTCAACAAATAAATTACTGATGCTAAGAGATTAAAATAAACAAATTTTTTAATCCCTTTTATTTTTTTTAAATTTTCCTTAGTTTAAACACTAAATTATTAAATACATTAATAAATATAAATATAAAGTAAGCAATAATATATTGTAACATATGGAGGAACAAAAATGGCAGAAGAAAATATAGTATACATAGGAAACAAACCAGTGATGAACTACGTTTTAGCTGTAGTGACACAAATGAACAGCGGAGTTACAGAAGTAATCTTAAAAGCAAGAGGACGAGCTATAAGCAGAGCTGTAGATGTTGCTGAAATTGTAAGAAACAGATTTATTTCTGATGTTGATGTTAAAAGTATAGACATCAGTACCGAAGAAATTGTTGGAAACGAAGGAACCTCCTCCAACGTATCAGCAATCGAAATCAGATTAAGTAAATAAAGATAATTCTTTATTTATAATATTTTTTTTTAATTAAACCCCTTTTAAAACTATTTTTAAATCAATTAACAATATTTAACTACAAAAAAGAAAAAAAAGTAAATTATTTGTTACGTCTTTTATCAACAACTAATTTTTTTATTGCTATACAAGCAGCCATTATTATTACAACAAGGGCAGCCAAATAATAAGTATATACGCTAACCGGACCCACTTTTTGGTCAGTATTTAATGAATACACATTTCCGTCTTCAGATACCATGAACAATGAGCCACCACTCGTAATTGGTGAAGCAGAAATACTGCCTGAAAAATTATCTATGTATCCCGGATTATATGACCAGACATTTTCGCCAGTAAATTTATTTAACATCAACATTGTACCGGCGGCATTACCCACGGCAATATTATTTCCAAATATTGATGGGGTTCCATTTATGGCACTTTTTGTCTTAGTTTCCCATTTTTTAAGTCCATCCCGTACATCCAATGCCAAGATATTACCTTTTTCTGTTCCAACATACAATGTGGATTGTCTGGCATCTATTGAAGGAGATGATATTACAGAAGAGCCTGCATTATAAGTCCACAGTTCTGTTCCATTTTCCTCATCTAAAGCATAAACCTGATTATCATTTGAACCTACATAAATAGTGCCATTTGAAATTGCCACTGATGATTTGACATCATCCCCCGTAGTATAATTCCATTTTACACTACCATCTTTAGTATTTAATGCATATATCCTATCATCATTTGATCCAAAGAACACAGTGTCTTCATTAACTGTTGGTGATGATACAACATCATCATCTGTTTTATATTGCCAAGACAATGAACCATCATCCCTATCTATAGCATACATATTCCCATCATCAGACCCAACGTATACTTTTTCAGAATCAATAGCCGGTGAAGATTTTATACTATCCCCTGCTTTAAACTTCCACTTTTCATCACCAGTTCTAGTATCAACCGAATATAAATACCCATCATCGGACCCCACATATAATGTATCATCTGAAACAACAGGACTGGAATGTATTGCACCCTTTGTATTGAATGTCCATGATTCATTTCCATCTTGGGCATCCAATGCAAATAATGTTCCCTCTTCTGTTCCTATAAAAATTTGATCCTTACATATTACGGGAGAAGCTGAAATAGGACTGTTTAAATTCACGGTCCATGTTTGTGTTGAATAGGATGTGTCCTGATTTACATAACCTGTATGTCTTAAATTATCTTGAAACATTGGCCATTGTGTTGCCGATATAGAGGATATACTCCCCAGCAATATAAATAAGATTATTAAACAAATACTTATCTTTTTAAATTTTTTCATATTATACCTCCTAAATATCCCTATTAAACCTTACAACACCAACTACAAAGAATAATGCTGTAAAAGCCAACAATATTAACAAATCCATAGCTATTGAACCTATTCCGGCACCTTGCAACATTACTGCCCTGACCGCATCATTTGCATATGTCAATGGTAAGAAATAAGATAATTTTTCCAATAACCAAGGCATAGTTTCTTTAGGGAAAAACACACCACAAATAAACATCATAGGCATTGCAATAGGCATTACTATCTGAATATAGTCTTCTTGCGTCCTTGCAGTAGCTGAAATCATCATTCCGAAACCGACAAAACATAACACTGAGACCAACATTACTAAAAACAACAAGAAAAGACTTCCATTAATTACTACATTAAATATAATCATTGCAGCAATAATTAAAATTATTGCTTGTATCATTTCCCTAATTAATTGTGAAATAATTTTTCCACTTAAAACTGAAGAAATACTTGTCGGAGTCATAAACAAACGTGCCAATTCACCACGTTCACGTTCTCCCGCAATGGAATTTCCCAAACCCAGCATGGATGACATGAACATTGTCATTGCCAACACACCAGGCAACAAGTAGTCAATATACTCTATATCACCATAAATTTTGTTTATTTGTAATTTTATTGATTGGGATGTGGCTTCAAAAAATCCCACATTTCTATTCAGAGAGCTAATCTTACTCATCTCAATTTGTTCAGATAACGATGCAAATATTCTTTGTGTAGTCGGAATTACCATCTGCGTTGTCATCTGATCAGAGGAATCTATATACAAAATCGCATTCCTAGTTCCTTCATCTTCAAAATTAGATGACAAAATAATTGCAGATCTCACTTCACCATTATCCACCATTCTCTTTGCTTCATCAGGATCGGACAGTATATCCTTCACTTCAAAAGTTTTATCCGCCTTAATTGCATTAATTACTTGGTCAGTAACATCACCGGTAGTTTGTTTAACTATTACAACAGGAGTATTTTCTACAGTACCTCCCATACCCCAACCACATAATGCTATCATCAGAATAGGAAACAGGACCAATGATACAAATTGAACTTTATGTCTCCATAATGTAAGGAGATCTTTTTTTATCATCCACCAAACTTTTTTAGTTTCCATTTTTAATCTCCTTCCTTGTTTTTGCAGTTATAGCTACAAATACATCCTCCAATGTAGGATCATTAGTTTTTATTGAAGCTATATTTCCCCCATTAGCCAAAATAGATGTAATTACGTGATTAACTGATGTTTCTGAACGTTTAAGACTAATATTTAATCGTCCGTTACCCATAGTTTTAACATCATTTACCACATCCAACATTTCCAAGGCATTAACCATATCCTCATTGATGTTTGAAACCATAACGGTAATTTTTTCACTTTCATCGGTTAATGATGATTTTAATCCATTGATTTCTTCCCTGTTCTCATCAATACCTTCCTGCTCTAATTTAAGAATTGTTTCTCTAATATGTCGATTATTCTCTTCAAGATTGTGCAACAATTGATCTTTCAATCCCTGAGGAGTGTCATTTGCAACCACCTTTCCGGAATCTATAATATTTATATTGTCACAGATTTTATCAACTTCGTACATGTCATGTGAACACAATATAATCGTGCGTCCTTGGTCGTTTAAATCAACCATTAAATCCCATAGAACCCTTTTAGTTGTAGGGTCCAAACCAACAGTAGGCTCATCCAAAAAGAGAATATCTGGATTATGTACCAAACTAGCAACCACAGATGTTTTCTGTTGCATACCACCAGACAAGTTTTTTACATACTTGTCTTGAGCATATTTGATATCCACTAGTTCAAGCAAGTCATCAATTTTTTTATCTTTAATTTTCTGATCAACATTATAAAAATCTGCACATAATTCAACATTTTCTCTAACTGTTAAATCATTATACAAACTAACCAATTGTGGAACCATACCTATCCTATTTCTTACTTCATCCGGTTGTTTAGAAATGTCAAATCCTGCAACTCTAGCTTCACCCCCCGTTTTAGGTATTAAACAAGTCAACATTTTTATAGTAGTTGTTTTTCCTGCACCATTTGGACCCAATATTCCCCCAATAGTTTTATTTTCAACATATAAATTTAAATTATCTACCGCTTTAAAATCATTGTCATATACTTTGACCAAATCATGCGTTTCAATTGCATATTTCATCTATTCACCTCCCTCAAAAACAAATTCCTTATCATTGAATACCATATCATCCAAATAAGTTATCAATGTATCATTTTCAGGTCTGGATTTAATAAAATTCTTAATAGAATTTAATGTCATAACCCCTTTTTCAGTAATTTCATACATTTTTACTTTATGATTCCCATTGTATTCTTCAGAACTAATTATTAATCCCTCATCCTCCAAGGAATGTAATAAAGGATAAATAGTACTTCCATGAACAACTTTAACCCCAATATAATCATAAGTTTCATTAATTTTTGAAATTATTGCATATCCGTGCATTTTCTTTTTACTAATTAACCATAACAGGAAAACATTACGAACACCTTTCATTAAGGAATGTAAAAATTTAGTGTTCAATACAGAAACATCAGAAACCGTGTTATTATTTTTCATTTCAACCAAACTTGTTATCCTCCTCAAACAATTATGATTTAATACTAGGTATGAATAATTATACATATAAAATTATACATATTTTTTGATTAATTTAGATTAAGACAAATATAAAATATTTAACATACAAACAAATAACACAACAAATTAAATAAAGGGAAAAAATGAGTAGTAAGGTCTATTTTATAAAAACAAATATTGATGATGAAAAGTATTATGAAAAAATATCCAAAATAATAGAAAAAACAGGTTTCTACAATAACCTAGAAAAAAACGAGGATGTTATTATTAAAATCCACGGTCAGGATTTATTAGATACACCATATATAAGTTCCAAAAACATTACTCAAATAAAAAAAAGAATAAATGATAAAAACTGTAATGGATTTTTGTTAGATTCAAATACATTATATCATACAAAATTAGATAATTATGATTTAAAAGATAAATTAAACCAAAAAGGATTCGATAACGTCATTTATGATGACAGTGCCGTTTCTGTAAAAATCAATAACGGAATCCTTAAAGATGTTGAAGTAATTAAAAAAGTTAATGATTCCCAAGCAATGATTGTCATATCCCACTTTAAAGGACATTCTATGATATCTTTTAGTGGTGCATTAAAAAATGTTGCTACAGGTTGTATAAATCTTAATGGACAAATCAAGTTACATAAATTAGTACAGCCCATTATTTCAAAAATTGCTTGTCTGGCTTGCAATGTTTGTATGGACGTTTGTCCTGAAAAAGCCATTAATATTGATTCTACTGCACATATCAATAAAGAGTTATGTACTGGTTGTAATATATGTATTTCATCATGCCCTAAAAATGCCATCAAAATAAACAAAATAAACTCAAAACAATTCATGAAAGGTTTATCAGAATCTTCATATGCAACACTAAATAATAAAAAAGATAATAAAGTATTATTTATAAATACTTTAATTAATATTAAACCATATTATGATTGTAACATTAACGCAGAAAAAGTTTTGGCAAAAGACATTGGTATACTTGCAAGCAATGATTGTGTAGCTTTAGATAAGGCAAGTAACGAATTAATAAATGAGGAATATGAAAGTACAGATTCAAATGAAAATTTTTCAGAAAATATATTCCAAAATTTATGGATAAATGTTGATGGTTCTCTCCAAGTTAAATATGCCGAAGAACTGAAATTGGGAACACAAGACTATGAATTAATAGAACTGTAAGGTGATATGATGAAAGAGATAGAAGAAATAAAAAGTAAACTGGAAAAAAATAAGTATATATCCAACGAACAAATTGATACAACGTTATTTTTAGCATTTGCTTTAAAAAAACCTATACTTATTGAAGGTCCTCCTGGAACCGGAAAAACAGAATTAGCTAAGACAATTGCAGATAGTTTTGATCGAGATTTCTTCAGAATCCAATGTTATGAAGGAATAACATTTGAACAAGTAGTAGGAGAATGGAACTATCAGAAACAATTATTATACCTGGAAATGGCTAGAGAAAATAAAGAAGACTTAACCATTTTTTCAGATGAATTCTTCATACAAAGACCATTATTAACCGCATTTAGTAATGAAAAACCATCAGTATTACTTATTGATGAAATCGACAAAGCTGATGAAGAATTGGAAAGTTTTTTACTCCAAGCATTAGGTGAAAAAGAAATTACTGTAAACGATTTAGACACATTCGAATTAAAAAATGACTTGATTGTAGTTTTAACATCAAATGCTCAGCGTTCATTACTTGATGAAACCAAGGACAGATGTTTATATTTATACATTGATTATCCTGATTATGACAGAGAAGTAGAAATAATTAATAAAAGAGTTCCAATTGCTCCTGATGACTTAGTAACCAACATAGTTGAAAAAACTCAAAAAATAAGAAAACTAGATCTCACTAAAAAACCATCCATCAGAGCTACAGTAGACTGGGTTGAATCATTAATTGCATTGGAACAAATACCACCTACTCGTGAAGCATTAGAAAATACTTTAAATGTTATAGCTAAAAATGAAGAGGACAAAGAACAAATTATTAATGAAGTCTTAAATAGACTTTAAACTTCTTTTTCCACTATTTTTAACACTTCACTTAACTTATCAATTACAAAATCTGCAGAATTGATTAGATTTTCAGGCAATTCTTCACCTTGTTGAGTTGACAAAATACCTATATCCGCTTGTTCTATAGCCAATAAATCATTTGTCTGATTACCAACCATAATTACCAATTCATTATTTTCTTGTAAAGAAGAAACCACCTTCTGTTTACAGTTCACATTACAAGTATGATTTACATTACTTTTAGGTATGTTTAAAATAGATGCTATCTTCATAAGAGATTGTTTATTATCACCCGATGCAATATAAATTGAATATGGCAATTTTTCTAATCTTTTAAATAAATTTAATGTATCTTCAAAAAACAATCCCCCTGCAGTATAAACATAATCTATACTTTTTTCTTTCATATCAACTATCATTGCAGATCCACTACAAATTTCAATATCATATGTTTCCACCAATTTTATTGCAGATTCCCTAATATCATCCATTCGTGCAGGATTGTCTCTAATTGCATCTAAAACATCATCTTTTGTGTATTTTTTATTTGAATAACTTATTTCAAAAGAATTTTTATTTAAGTTCATATAATCAAAAATAGTCATATCATTTTGAATCAAATCAATAGTAGGTGTTTGAAATACAACAATCAAAGTATTGTCATTTTCATTAACCATACCAATAGTATTCGTTTCAAAAAAAAATTCATTAGTGGACATATTCTTTAGAACAGTTACTCTCCTAAGAATTGTGCCTGCATTATCAAAAACTATAGATTTCATGATAACAACTTTACAAAATAATATAATAAAAAAAAGAATGGAAGAAGATTATAATTGGGTTGCTTCTTCACCTTGTATGTAGAATAATTTTTCGTAAAGGAATACTTTGTCAGGACATATTCTTTCACATCTTAAACAAGCACTACCATTACAGTAATCAGAACGGATGGTTGCAACACCGTCATTGATTTTTAAAGCATCTTCAGGACATTCTTTTTCACAAGCTTTACAGTTAATACATCCTTCAACTCTGTTTTCAAGTTTTGTACCTACTTCTTCAATAATTGATAAACCATTAATACCCATATCAGGAATATCACTTTCATATAATCTGTGGATTTCAGGATCTTCCTCTAATTCAGGTAAATTTCCGTATCCATAACTTTCTAACCATTCATCATATTTCCAAAGAGGCATGTTTTGTTCACATACTGCTAATTCCAGACCATAAATTTTTTCGAATACTTCTGATGTAGCTAAAGTAATATGATTACCCTGCATTCCATCTGCAACTTCTTGTAATTCTTTTAATAAATCAGGATTTTCTACAATATCCCTTGCCATAGCTAATGAAGTATTACCAATTTGATAAATATCCCAGGAATTTGCAGGTATTTGACCAACAGTCAAAGATTTTAGTGGGTCTACATAGAAACCAGATGCTCCGGCCATGTATACCGCATCAATATCATCAAATTCTATACCTGATTCCACACATAATGTGATATGTGCTGCCCTGAATGCACCAAGAGCTTTACCAATTTCAGTTAAGTCTTTTTCAGATAGATAAACACCATCTTGTAAGTTTAATTTATTGTTTGGTGAATCAATATCCGGGATAGAAATAATTCCTTGTTCTGTACCTAAACTGTATGCTGAAATTACACCAGTACCAGTAATACCTCTTGCTTTAGTTTCAGTTTCCCTTTCTTTGGTAACGGATCCATCCACTACATTCATTATGTCCCCATCTTCAACCTTTAAGTCACCATTAAGAACTTTTATTTGCCAATCTGTTCCTTCAGGAGATACGTCAGATATTGCACCAGGAGATGCTAACATACCACATTCAATTGCTTGTCCTTCCATAGCAGGACCTGCTGCGGCAGAACATGAGTAAATTTCACCATCAATTACTAATGCAATTTCTGCGTTTGTACCAAAGTCAGAAACTAAGTATATTCCTTCTCTGTTAACCACATCCGATTTAACTAGCATTGCCAATGCATCTGCACCAATTTCGTGTTTGATTGCAGGAGGTATGTATACATCAGCATCAGGGTTGATATCCAAATCAATATCTGCAGGTTTTACAATTTGTGAGTTTCTTTTTGGAGGTGTGATGTTTAACCTTTCCATAGCGTTAGTACCCCAAAATGCCAAATCTCTTATTTCGATGTTTTGGAATAATGATAATTGAATTGGGTTACCACATACTGCAAATCTAACTATTTTTGACTTATCTACTCCTAATTGGTCAACTACTTTGTTTACTGCTTCAATAAGAAGTTGGTGTGCTTGATCTCCACCCACATTTACTGCAAAGTGTAAATGGTCCATTACATTTGCACCTGGAATAGGGTGTCTTAATGTAACAGTAGTAGAAATTGTGCTGTTATCTTCTACATTAATTGCTTGAGCTCTGATACCACTGGTACCTATATCCATTGCTATTGCATATTCTTCTGCCATATTATCATCCTCAAATTGATAAAAATATTATTGCATATATAAACAGTAATAGTTTTAACATAATATAACTTTACTCTAATTAAAATATGGTACCTTTTAAGATATAAATATGACTCTAATTTAGAATTATTTTGAATTATGAGAGAAAGTACATTTGTTAAAAATGAAAAAAAATACAAAAAAATTTATTTAATAGGAATATTATTAAAAAAAGAACTAATTTTTGGAAAAAAAAGGAATTTAAGAAAAAATCTTAAATTCTCACGTGATGATATAAATTATTCAGTGGATATGAATTATTCAGTGGTGAATGAATATTTCAATTGAAATTATATATCAGTAATTAGGAGTATGCTGCTACGTATTCTCCAACGATGTCAGCATATTCTTTTCTGATATCTTCCCAAGTTTTACCTTCATCAACTATAGCATCTGCTAATTTAGGGGTGTGGTATGCTTCTACACCGTAGAAACAGGAAGGACTTTCTTCTACGAAGTCACGACGTACTGCT
>CADBRM010000012.1 GCA_902797085.1 uncultured Methanobacteriaceae archaeon | reverse complement strand
CAATTTCTCCAGCTTTAACTGTTTCTGCTCCGAAACCTTCACCTTCTAAAATTGTTCCATCTTCCAACGCTAATTTTGCAGTTCTTACCATTTTTAACCCCGAATAATTTTTAATAAGATACTGTTAGTTTATACAATCAGCATCATTTAGTTTAATCAAGATAATGAACTAAAAAGATAATAAAAATAATTATTATTTGTTTTTTCATCAAATATACTACATACTAAATTTTATCTATGAAAAAATAGATTATGTAGTTGTTTTAATTACTATAAAGATAAAAAAAATTTTAAATTAATTTATAAAAAATTATAAAAAGTATTTAAAACAATTTAACTCATATAAAACGACAAAATATAATAATTTTATTATTTATTTAACTTGTTCATTTCTAATATTAATATATAGTATATTATAATAAAAAAAAGTTACGCAAAATGTGGAAGTAATATTAATTGTTAGATTTAGTATACTGCATTATTATTGCTGCTTCACCATCACCATAATATTCATCTTCTTCAGAAACCTGGACGAAACCCTTTTTCAGATAAAAATTTATGGCATTGACATTAGATTTTCTAACTTCCAATCCTACAGTGAATATCTTATTAGCAAATAATATTTGAATAGCCTTATCCAATAACCTTGATCCTATGCGCATGTTCTGAAAATTTTCATCTACTGCAATTGCAATAATATGACCAATACCGTTTCTAATCCAGAATATCACATAACCCACAACACGCCTACCCATTTCAGCTACGATAAAACCTGCTCCACTCTCATGTAAACGTATTAATATATCAACAGGATACGGATCACTGAAAGCATCATATTCAATCGCTAACACATCATCAATATCCGATAATTTAAAATCTCTTATAATCATAAAACACACTATCAGATTAATAAAATAATTACTGTAACTAATTATCACTATATTTTTCATAATTTTAATAGTTTTCACAATAAAAAGAGATGCAAACACTTGATAAAATAATGTAATAACAAAATATTTTAATTTAGCTAGTTAATCAACATGTCTTAAAATGGACCCATACAGACTTGATATAGAATTATCCGCTCTTCATAAAAGATTAAAAAAAAATAATAAAATTAATACAAAAATAAGTCCATATAATTATATATAATGAATAACTTAAGTGAGAGTTATGAGTGTATGGGAAAACTTTACGGAATTTATTATAGACAACTATTCCGATAGTGAAAAAATAGTTGAAGTAGGAGTCGGAAAGGTATTGGAACCCAGTAATATTCTTAAAGAAAAACTAACCGATACGGACATTAAACTTGTTGACATCTATCCTGCAAATGAAGATGTTATCAAAGAGGACATTACCAACCCTACTGATGAAATTTATGAAAATTCGGATTTGATATATTCAATTAGACCCCCTGAAGAATTACAGAAAGACATTTTAAAACTAGGACTCAAATACAACACAGACATAATTATCAAACCATTATTTACGGAAGAAATAAATTACAACATTCAATCAAAATTTAAATTAGTTAATTACAAACGTACAGCATTTTACATTAATAAGAGAGTAGATAAGAATGAGTTGGGAAAGTAAAGAAATATCGGATGTACTGCAAGAACTTAACTCTAGAGATACTGGATTGACAACAACAGAATACGAAGAAAGAATTAGGATTTACGGAAAAAATGCTTTAGAAGAAAAAGAAAAGGATAGTGAAATAAAGAAATTTCTATTACAATTCACCGAACCATTAACTATCCTACTAATTATTGCAGGAATAATATCCGCATTAATCCAGGATTACATTGATTCGGGAGTAATATTCTTTGTAGTGATATTAAATGCCATATTAGGTTACAGACAAGAAAGACAGGCCGAAAATGCTATGGAAAAGCTTAAGTCTATGACTTCAAGAACATCCATAGTTCTTAGGGATAACAAAAAACAGGAAATTAATGCAGAAGATTTGACCATAGGGGATGTTGTTATTCTTGAAGAGGGAGACAATGTTCCTGCAGATTTAAGACTACTGGAAACATACAACTTAAAAATTGATGAATCATCATTGACCGGAGAATCCTTATCCACTAGAAAAACTGCAGAAATTGATGAAGACCGTGACCACAGCAATATTGCATTTATGAACACCAGTGTTTCCAAAGGTCGTGCAAAGGGAGTGGTTACTTCTATAGGCATGAATACAGAGATAGGAAAAATTGCATCAATGATTCAGGAGGATGAGGGTAAAAAGACTCCTTTAGAGTTTAAAATTGAAAAACTCAGTAAAACGTTGAGTCTTCTTTCAGTTGTTATATGTATTCTGATATTTGTATTGGAAATTCTTCAAGGAATACCTGCGGCAAATACATTTATGACAGCCGTTTCATTGGCTGTAGCAGCAATACCTGAGGGTTTACCCGCTATTTTAACATTGACCCTGGCATTGGGTATGCAGAAAATGGCCGGAAACAAGGCCATCATTAGAAAACTATTGGCTGTTGAGACATTAGGTTCATGTTCTGTTATTTGTAGTGATAAAACCGGAACTTTAACACTGAATAAACTTACTGTTACAAAGGATTACGTTACTGACAAGAATATGACCGACATTATTGCTACATTATGTAATAATGCAAGGATTTCCAGTGAAAAAAACATTGGTGATGCAACAGACATTTCCATTTTGGAATACGGACTGAAAAATGGGGAACCTGTAGAAAACAAGAGATTACATGAAATTCCATTAGACAGTTCTAGAAAGATGATGACCACCATCAACAGTATTGATTCAAAGGAATACGTACTTGTAAAGGGTGCTCCGGAGATTCTTATAGACAGATGTACTTTTGTCAGCAATAACGGAACTGTCAGCACACTGGACGACAGTGCCAAATCAGAAATAAATAAAAAAGTTCTTTCATTTACTAATGATGCATTGAGAGTAATCATGTTTGCATACAAGGAGGTTGATAATTATACAACAGAAAGTCTTGATAATCTGGAAAAAGAACTGATATTCACAGGAATTGTTGGAATGATGGATCCTCCTAGAGACGGAGTTAAGGAATCCATTGAAACTTGCCGCCATGCAGGAATTAATGTAAAAATGATTACTGGAGACCACCAGAATACTGCATCTGCAATTGCAAGTATGGTTGGAATAGATAATCCACACAATGTGTTAACGGGAAAGGATATAGACAATCTTTCTGATGAAGAATTCAGGTCAAAGGTTAATGATGTTAATGTTTTTGCCAGAGTTTTCCCTGAACAAAAGGTAAATATTGTTAAAGCATTGAAATCCAATAATGAAATAGTTTCAATGACAGGAGATGGTGTCAACGATGCCCCTGCATTAACCAGTGCCAATATTGGAGTTAGTATGGGTTCTGGTACGGATGTTGCAAAAGAGTCTAGTGATATGGTCTTGGAAGATGATAATTTTTCAACAATTATCTATGCAATAAAAGAGGGTAGAACGATTTATTCAAACATTAAACGTTTTATCAAATATCAGCTTTCAACAAACATAGCTGCTATAATGACAATACTCATATCATCAATATTTGTACTGCCATTACCGTTTAATCCAGTACAGTTACTATGGATAAATATTATTATGGATGGTCCCCCTGCACAGTCATTGGGAGTTGAAGGAGCAGACAAGAATATAATGAATGTTCCACCTACTGATGAGAACATACTATCCCGGAATAATCTAATCCATATCACATTAGTTGGATTGGTTATGGCTGCAGGTACTTTAGGACTGTATGTTTATGAATTGTCTAAAGGTTCTTCCCAGTTACTTGCCAGCAGTATTGCATTTACGGTATTTGTTATGTACCAGTTAATCAATGTGTTCAACTGCAGATCAGAAAGTAACCAAAAGAACAGAACGTTAATTGTTGCGGTAAGCATATCATTTGTCCTGCAATTATGTGCAATATATGTCCCATTGTTACAAAACATCTTCCATACCACTGCAATTCCATTAGAATCATGGATTCTGATCATCATTGTAGCATTAACCATCTTGATTGCAGAAAGAATTATTAGAAAATTTGAAAATGCAATCATTTAATCTATTTTTTATTTTTTTTTTGAAAAATTTTTTTAAATAAGGGATTCTTTAGTTCAATTTTACTTAACAAAAAGAGTATTAATTAATTAAGATAAAAAAATTATTAGAATTATTAATCAAAAGCGTATTGTTTTGGAGGAAAATAAATGAGATATATTGTGATGTCCGGTACATCTGATGCAACAAAAGTAATAAATTTTTTAAGTCAGGATGAAAATAATTACATCCTTGCCACAACAGTCACAGACTATGGGGCAGAAATTGCAAAATCAGCAGGTGCAACTGAAGTTATTTCAAAAGCATTGAGAGAGGAAGATTTTATTAATGTCATTAAGGAAAAAAATATTGACACGCTCATAGATGCAACACATCCTTTTGCAGCTGTAGCTACACAAACAGCCATCGAAAGTAGTGAAAAAGCAGGAATCAATTACATTAGATATGAACGAGCCTCAACAATTCTACCAGATACTGATCTCATATACAATGTTGACTCATTTGAAGAAGGTGCAATTAAATCAAAAGAATTAATTGAAGGTACCGATGGAAAATTAATGCACCTTGCAGGAGTACTTAATTTAAGTAAAATTACCGAAGTTGTTGGTCCTGAAAATGTTGTTCCTCGAGTTCTTCCAAATAATTTTAGCATTACAAAAACACAGGATACCGGAGTTCCAGCAAGCAATATTGTTGCGATGCAAGGAACATATTCCAAAGAATTTAACAAGGCAATAATGGAAGAATACAATATTGCTGCAATAATCACTAAAGAAAGCGGGGAAAGTGGTGGTGCAGAGAATAAAATTAATGCCGCACTAGAATTAGACATACCTGTTGTATTGATTAAAAGACCAAAAGTTGAAAAATTAGCTAATCATATTATGGTAAGGTCCATTGAAGAATTAGAAAAAACACTATAAAAAATATTATTTTTGGGTAAGAGGTTTATTATAAATAGCCTCAGTTCGCCCATCATTCATCATCAGTTCAGAGCTCATAGGGTTCATCATTGGCTATTTATTAAAAAATAATTATTGAAGTGAAATGTATCTAATGATACATTACTCCAACTTCTTGTGAACCTTGATTCTTATTTTTATTTAAAACTTTATCAAGTGCATCATCAAAGTTTTTAGCAGAAACACTATAATGGTCTTCGCGTATAGCAAACATACCTGCTTCTGTACAAATTGATTTTAAATCTGCACCTGATGCTCCTTTTGCTTCAGAAGCTATAGCTTCAAGGTTTACATCAGCATCTAAAGACATGTTCTTGGTATGGATTTTAAGAATTTCTAGTTTACCCTCTTCATCAGGTACTGGAACTTCGATAATTCTGTCAAAACGTCCAGGACGTATCAATGCAGGATCCAATATGTCAGGTCTGTTTGTAGCTGCTATTATACCTACATCCCCTCTGGATTCAAATCCATCCATTTCCGCCAGCAATTGCATGAGAGTTCTTTGTACTTCTCTGTCACCACTGGTCGAACCTTGTAATCTTTTTGCTGCAATAGCATCAATTTCATCAATGAAAATAATTGCCGGAGATTTTTCTTTTGCTAATTCAAATACTCCACGTACAAGACGTGAACCTTCTCCAATGTATTTTTTAACGAACTCAGAAGCTACAATCTTTATAAAGGTAGCGTTGGTTTCATGTGCTACTGCCTTAGCAAGTAATGTTTTACCGGTTCCCGGTGGTCCGTAGAACAATACTCCTTTTGGAGGGGTAATTCCCACTTGTTCAAATATTTTAGGATTTTTAAGTGGTAATTCTACTGTCTCTATGGTTTCCTTTATTTGATCTTTTAGTCCACCAATCTTATCGTATGATATGTCAGGAGCTTCATCAATTTCCATTCCTGATACTAATGGATCCTTTTCTGAAGTAATTATATCAACTATACTGAATGTTTGTTGATTTAATGCTACCCTAGAACCGATTTCAACCCTATCCGAATCCTTATCTGCATATTTTAATAAGAATGAAGGACCTGTTGAACTTTTAACTACTACCTGATTGTCTTCCAAGATTTCTGAGATAGTAGCCAGTACCAAAGGCGGTGTTCTAAATCTGCTGATTTCACTTTTTAATGATTTGACTTCTCTATCCAACCTGAGATTTTCATTTTCTAATAATACTTTATCTTTCTCTAATTTTCTTACTTCCCAAGTTAAATTTCGTTCAATAGTTTCATGTTTATCCAATAAACTTGCTATTTCTGCATCTTGATTGTCTTGAAAATTTGAATCGAAGTCTGGTGATTCTTGCATAAATTGACCTCCTTAATTTTATATTTTTTCGTTCTAATATTGTATTAAAATCAAATTTTTTATTTTAAATTTTTTTCTTTCTTTCGTATACTAAATTACTACATTATTATCTTTAAGAATTCTTTATTATTAAACTATTTGTTAAGAATAAAAATTTGTTTCGTTATACCAATAACCTTTTTAAGTATTGTCAAAAAAATATAAACAAAAAAGATATTTTAACGAAAAAACAGATTATTATATATAAATATAATAAGTGAATAAAATGAACTGTGAAATCTGTGGAAGCGAAATTAAAGGACAACCTTATAAAACTAAAATTGATAATTCTGTTATGGTAACTTGTAAAGAATGTTCAAGATATGGTAAAGTTCAAAATGAGCCACAACAAACAAAAAAACCAACCAATAAACGCAACAACAATAACAATAACAATTACAGATCAAACCAGAACAGAGCATATACTAGAAAAACTAAAGAAGAAGAATACGAGTTAATTGAAGATTACGCCAAAGTAATTAGACAAAAAAGAGAAAGCAGAGGATTAACTCAGAAACAACTTGGAGAAAAAATCTACGAGAGAGAATCTGTTCTTCACAAAATTGAAAATGGAAAAATGGTTCCAGACTTAAAAATAGCTAGAAAATTAGAAAAAGCTTTAAATCTCCATTTAATTGAAAAACTAGAATCTGATGAAAAAGAATATCAGGATGCTAGACGTTTCAAAGAAGCAACTATTGGAGACATAGCTCGTATAAAAAGAAAATAGATGAGATGTCTATTTTTTTTTCTTATTCTTTTTTGAATTCTTTTTAGAGGAATAATATCCATCAAATACCTTAGCCTTATCATATTCTTTAACTAATTCTTCATATTCCGGATATTCTTCGCTGACCACTATTATATGTGCCGGGGGATGTGTTTTTTTAATATTTACAATACTGGTTGTAGTACTTTCCTCAACCTTAACCAATACAGGAACCTTAATATCATCACGTGGCTTTTGTTTAATAACTCTTTTTGTTACGTCAAACACCTTGTCTAATGATACTGTTTTTGGTTTACCTACTATTGTTAAATCAGCGTGTCTTTCCAAATCAGCAAGAACATTTAAAGCCTTTTTCTTATTCATTGCTCTGATTAATATTAATGCCATAATAAACTCCTTGAAAAAAATTATAAAAAAAAGTAGAAGACTAACGTCTTCTAAAGAAAGATTTGATTAATGTACTTCTGAATAATGCCAATAATATAAGCAATATTCCAATGATTGTTTGTATATTACCCAATACATCAAATACTTGAGAATCTATTGGTAAATTCCAAATCGGTGCTGTTCTTCCATTAGCTGCTGCGGTATAATATACCCCCACCGCCTTAATGTTTTCTTTAACATTTAAGTCAGACGTATCAACATGCTCCACACCAATTATAGTTCCACTATCAATTGCCCTATTAATAGATTTTGCAATTTGAATTGGATCATAACCGTTTCTTAAAACTGATGCTGAGACCACATCAGATGTAGCTTCAGACAATCCTTTTTTATCAGAACCATATACAGATACTGAAGGATGATCACCAGATACTGTAATAGCATTTCCTAATGCTTCATATGCATATATCGTTGTCAATTGACTTCCGTCAACCGGTGAAACTTGGTAATTATTTGCTTCAGGGAAACCTACACTCCAACCAGTGCTACTAACTTTGCTGTATGGTTGATCCATTTCATACCCTACATCATTCAGCTGTTCAGGTGTGAACATATCTCCAGTTGTTACACCAGATATTAAGTTAATTGCCCCACCACCGTGATTTTCACCGGAATCTCGGGCTACTTCACCAAATGCTTCAGATACAATTGTTGTTGCAGGATATCCATCCCTAATCATTTTACCAATGTTCATTGCAGTTTGTAATCTTACTCTATCTGCAGTTCCTGCTTTAGGGTTACCTTCAGAGTTACGAAGGTGTATAATTGCTCCTCTGGTTCCAGCAGGTACAGATACTACTCCACCACTAGCCGGTTGAATTTTAATCGTACTGCTACTATCAACTGTTACAACGTATACCTGGAAATCTCCACCTACGGCAATACCTTTTGTAGGATTTACTGCCATTAAACGTATACCTTCAAAGTTTTGTGCTACGCTAACTACCTGTTCGGGAGTTCCATTTGATTGTAGTTGTGTCAACGCCGTGATAATCGCTGCTACACGAACATCAGACGTACCTTCACCCCCTGATAGGAGAGCCATTTTATGTTCCTGTGAAAATATAAATGTCGACTGGAACATATTAGATGCAAATGATTGACTTCCTGCAGCACATCCATTTGGATCTTGCCCTGTAGGATCAGTAATTACCGCTACGTTCATTGTTGCAGATGCAGCTGATGAAAATACAATTAAAATCAAAAGAAACATTGCAATTTTTGCCATTCTTGAATTTTTAATCATAATATCATAAACTCCTACATTTCTGTATTAGCTGTTGCTGCTGATGATGTAGTATTATTTGAAACTGAAACTTTTATAACAGAGAAATCTTCAACAACATTAACCACAACATTACCAGTATTTGAATCAACTTGAATCTCTGCTACGTTAATTGGAGCGATAGCCGTTCCTGGTATTGTCGATCTTTTAACTAATTGTTCTCCATTCTGAATAGCATCCGACAACAGAAGCTGTCTTTGAGATGTTATCAGAGTGTTTCCTTTGATATAACTACCTTCCCTAAAACCTGCAGATTCTACATTAGCTTTGATTGTTGAGAGAGGTACTATATCATTTCCTTTTACCATGACCCCAGCTATAGGAACACCATCTTCAACACTATCAGATGATGCAAATGCAACATATGTCATTGCACGACCAGATAAAATTAAAACAAATGCTAAAATTAAAATGATTAAAGTATCTCTTCTAACTTTAATAAACAAACTTTCACCTCTAATCTAATATAATTTTAGTCCTAATTTATTCATTTTGAACTTATATTATAATTTAAACAAGAAATAGTTTAAATTCATAAAATATACCTATTATATATTTTAATCATTATACTATTTAATTTTAACAAAATTTTTAAGAAAAAAAAGTGTATTGAAAAGAAAATATTTCACTGATTTATTTCTTCAATTAAATGATTTTTGAATTTGAATGCTGCTTCACCAGTACATACTATTAAATCAGCATCAACATTTAATGCTTTTCTAAAACCAACCAATACCTGTTCCAATGTAGCACCTAATGTACCTTCCTTGTCACCTTCCGGCATAAACTCAGGCAAGATTATCTTATCTTTAAATTTACCTTCATCGATTAGCTGTTTCGAACATAGATACGCATTATGTGAAGCGGGTACTACATAATCTGCATATTCGACTGCACGTTCCAATATTTCCATATCGGCTTCTATTCCTGATTCCGATGATATTGTAATAACGTTCACCACAGAATCGTATAAATTTTTTAATTCCTTAAGAACGGTTGTTATACCTGCAGGATTATGGGCATAATCCACCATAATTTCCTTGTTATCTACCATGCCCAACTTTTCCATACGACCTGCAACACCCGTGAATAAGTTGATAGCATCATAAATGTCATCATAGGACATTTCAAGTATTTCATGAGCAATGATTATTGAACCCAAAGCATTATAAATATTATGTATTCCATTAATTTTCAAGTCAAAGACATGTTCCTCATTGTCAGGTGATATGAGAGTAAACTGATTGTGACTGCTGTTGATATTTGTTGCTGTGTAATCCGGTTTTTTATAGACATTACCACATACACAGGAATATTTTCCAACACCGGCAATTATTTCAGATACTTCTACCATCCTTCCACAGCAACATTGTTTGGTATCTTTCCTTACTGATTCATGTTCTATACCAAAGGTTATTAAGTTTCCATCATATTCTAATTCTTTAATCAAAGACATTACGGTTGGATCATCATTGTTTACTATTAAAGTCTTGTTTTGTAATAATGAAACCAGTTCACCTTTGACTCTGGCATAATCCAAGAAAGTGGAGTTTTCATCCAAATGGTCCGGAGTAATATTTGTTATGATACCAACATCCGGTTTACAAGGTCCTGCCAACTTTGTCAGGCTGTTTTTATATCCAAAAGTTCCTGTTTCAAGTACATTCAAACTTCCGTTTAATCTTGACTGTAATGCCGGAATATCACCCGCATTTCCCTGCATACCCTCAAGATTATGTTCACAGGGAGGAGTATTATTCCTATAACATATGCTTTTTAACAGGTTAGTTGTAGTTGTTTTACCATTTGTTCCGGTTACACAGATAACAGGATGAGCAGGTTCAAATATGTTTAGAATATCCTCTACTTTTAATAGCTTAATATTTTTCTCTTGAGATTTTTGATAAAGATTGGAGTTATTTTCTATTAATGCTGCAGGAAGTACAATATAATCTATTTCTTCAAAAAATTCATCAGGCAAAATACCATAGTATTCCTTAGTAAACCCATATCCTTTTAATGCATCCTTGAAACGACAGTCATCATGGGTAACCACATCATTTACTATAACACTATATCCATGGTCCACCAATATACGTGCAATAAGGTTTCCATTGATTCCACAAACGCCAACTACACCTATGACTGAGTCTTTATCCAAGCTAATTGTTTTTTCCATATCTTTGACATCCATATTCTAAACCTTTAAGTAATTTATCTTTAACTTGTTGATATGAATTTGATGCACCAGGTCCCAAGTGAACTATAATATCTCCTTCTTTGGCATATTTCATTGCAAGTTCCGCTGATTCATCCATGGTACATACTGCTATTTTTATTACATCATCATTTTCTATGGCGCTTAACAATTCAATTGCACTATTCATGTCCAAAGTGTCTGTAATTTCAACATAACCTGATGCTATAACCATGTTTGCATAATCTCCAATTACCCTACCGCTTTCTGCTTTGTCCCTTACAGTAGTGGAATCAACATTTCCATAAAGTATAATGAGATTTTCATCCTTAATTGCTTCCAATGCCTGTCTAACTGATTGATCACCGTATGAAGCATCATAATAAGCATCCACCCCATTAAATTTACCAAGATATTCCATACGTCCACCTACACCACTAAACATCCGTATACCTTTTTTAATATCTTCAATAGATATGCCATAGGTCATACTTATTGCAATAGCTGCGGTAAGGTTTTCGTAGTTATAATATGCTATAGTATCAATTTCCAATTCTGATTCTACAGGACTATCTAAATTAGCTTTGATAGTATATTTATCATCAAAAAATCCGATAAATGTAGGAACATACTTTTCAGTATCCTTTTCGAGATTATCTTCAAAATTAAAGTAAACTGTGTCTTCACGTTTATATGTTAATAAGTCCCCACATTGAACATTTGCAATTAATGTTTGACTTGCAGGCAGGATACATGATTTTCTGTCGACATATTTTTGCATGGATCCACCAAACTCACATAAATGTTCCGGGTGGAGATTTGTTATTGCTCCTATTGTTAAGTCCAGTTCTCCCAGCAGCCCCAATGTTCCGTGAGGCAATTCAAGAATAGCAACATCCGCCCCTTTATATTCATCCCGCACGATATCATCAACGATTGCTTCACTGACCAGATTCCACTTCATTGAGGAACATTGATAAACTTTGTAACCGGCTGCTTTAAATATACTGGTTACCATGGTAGTTGTAGTTGTTTTACCAAAAGAACCTGTAATTCCTATTTTTGGCATGTCAATAATGTCATTTACCATATTGCTGATAAATGTTCTATCTATCTCTTTTAGAGAATATTTCTCCACATCTTGACGTATTGGTGCTGATTTAGGTATTGTTGGTGCTAAAAATATTGCATCATATCCGGAAATGTCAGGATTCTTTTCACCAAGTTTTAGCGTAATTCCTTCATTATCCAAAACATCCAACATTTCCTGTCTTCTTGATGAAAAGTCATCATATTCCTGTGAATCGGTTATTGTAACATCCATTCCCTGATTGTTTAATAATCTAGCAACGGGTCTTCCCGCATTCCCTGCACCTATCACTATACATGATTTTATCATAACTACAACTCCTATTATTTTTAGTTAATATAAAAATAATTATTTTATAAAATATTACGATATGTTTCTTATTAATTATCTATTAATATTAATTAAAATAATTTGACTAAAAAAGAATTCAAAAAAAAGGGGAGGTTATATTATATTATTTTTAGATAAAATTCCACTAGCCGGATCCATTCCTTGAGCACCAAGCAATAATATTACATCCTCATCATCAGCCAATCTATATGATTCAAGCAATGCATCTTCCAATTCATCCATCAGGATGTATTCAATTTTTTGTTTATCCAAACAATCTCTGAATATTTCCAATTCAGAATCTAAAACCGTATTTAAATGATTTACCACATCTTTGCTGCATGTTAAGATTAAAGTATAATCATTCTGATCTTTTAATGTATCGGACAATGCCTGAGCTATTTCCTCATTGATAGAGTCCCCACGTGAACCCCTAATTGCATTTACAACAATCAACCTGTTCCCTAATTTTGAACCGTTTTCTATGGTAAGTTTTATACCGGAAGGGTTATGTGCAAAGTCATCAATTATTACCGGATTTTCCCTAAGTTTTATAAAACGTCTTGCTAATGGTTTATAATTCTTTAACGAATTTATCACATCTTCTTTGTTTAATGAATTGTATTCACATACTGCAATTGCCGCCATTATATCTTGAATAAAATGAGCCGAAGTAAACGGTAAATCTTTGTATTCAATGTATAATTCCTCTTTAGAGTAAATACCAACATTTTCTCTATATGAAATGTCTAATTGATTTTCACTATTATAATCACCAAAGTACATTACCTTAACATTTGAATTATCTTTTACCGCCGAATTCATATTCCTAATGTTTTCATCTTCATAATTCAATACCAATAATGTCTTTTTGTCTTGATTGTTTAAGGCTCTTGCAGCCCCCTCAATTTCATATAATAGTTCATCAAATGATTCTACAAGGTTCATATGGTCAAATGAAGCATTGGTAATTACTGCAACATCACATTGTGCTGCACTAATCATTTGATATGAATGGTCTTTCATTAATTTTTCATCCCATCCTTGCACTTCAGAAACTTCTAAAGCAATAACTTCTATATTTCCTTTTGAATTATAGAAATCTGTTAACTCATAAGATACCCTTGGATCAATTAATGTATTACCTTCAGATTCTGCATCAGTATTTGTATAAGTATTATAATTCAAATCCGAAAAAATAGTAAAAAGAAGATGAGTGGTCGTGGATTTACCATTTGTTCCAGTGACTGCCATTTTAAAAGAATCTTTTGCATATTTATTGACCGAATATCTTAATGCATAAGCTGTTGCATATTCAATATGTTCTGTCACTATTAAAGGAAAATCCAACTCCTCTGCCACATGTATAGTATTATCTTGAGGATTTTGTGTGATTAAACAGGACACACCTTTATCATGTGCTATTTCAATACCCTTTTCATTTATCCAATGTCTTATAACAATATCATCTTTAGATGCTTTATTAAGGAAAGTAAAGTTGCCTTTCAATTCAATATTGGGGCCGTATAATTTACCTTCAATTTCGTTTGCCAAATCTAATGTTTTGATATTATCCATATTAACTCCTCAATAATTAATATTATATTATTCCAAATAGGAACAATGCAATTATAGATACAACAAGGGTTATAGCCCAATATAATATAATAATTTTTTGTTCAGACATTCCATGATAATTTAATGTATGATGTAATGGTTCTACAGGTAATGTTATAATGTGTGATCTATGTAATAAACTTATTATTACAGACACTATCGGTACTGCTAAAGCAATTATTGAAAATATTAATGAATCTCCCAATAATGCAGCCACCATATATCCTGTACCTAATGCATATGAACCTGTATCACCCATAAAAATCTTAGCAGGATAATGATTTAATACCAAGAATCCAACAGATGCACCAGCAATTACCACAAACGGTAATGATGCTACTGAACCAGTAGTTGCTCCACAATATAATGCTGAAGCAATAGATGCTATTGCAATGATACCTGCTGCTAAACCATCCATTCCATCAATTAAGTTTACGGCATTAATTGAACCGATTATTGCACATATTGCTAAAGGAATCATTAGAATACCAATTTCAAATCCACTAACTGTTGTAGATAAAACTCCAGTAACAACCAAGAAACATGCCAATAGGAATTGAGTAATAATCTTTTCTGTTTCTGTAGTTTCTGTTTTAATAGGGATTTCATCAATTAATTCTAATTTATGTTCCTTTTCAACAATTTCAGCATAATCTTTTTTTGCTTTAGGTGATGCTATCCTAGCTTCTTCACCAGGTTGTAAGGATAATAAACCTATTTGTATTGGTTCGGTTCCATCATTCCTTACAACTTTTTGGTATTCTTTAACTTTAAAACCTAATAAATCGTCAAACATACCAAATATTCCTGCTGCAAACATCATTAATACAGTTATTTGTAAATAACTAACAGAATCCCATGTGAATGTTATTAAGGCCATCAAAGCAACACCCAATAAAATTCCAAATCCACCCATGGTTGGTGTCCCGCTTTTTTGCCTATGTTCTGATACAATTGGATTGTCTCTTATATCCGCAATTAACAATTCACGTCTTACTGCAGCAGTAAACAATGCTGTAACTATAATTGTTAATATGAAGATTAGTACGTCTGTTTGACTAATCATATTTTTAACCCCCTAAAGTTAAAAAACTATATTTATATTATTTATGTATTTCTTTTAAGATTAAAATAAGTAACTATATTATTAGAAATAACTCAAGAAGAATTACATCTATAGAGAGTGTACGACAATTAACAGAATTCAACGGTTATCCTAAAAACCATAAATCCAGTTAATCTCCATCCGATTAATTCCAATTTTTATGTGTTTGTTTTCATCAACAGCATTTGTTCTTTGAAGTTTATCATTTAATGTGAATATTTTTATCAGAGATTACTGTTGATTATTATTGGTCAAAGATAGTTTTCTTATTGAATCTTACAGCAATTATTTCCAAACATCATTAATTAATACTTTTTCTAGTGAACTATTGATTTTGGTATTGATTCTTTAAATACCATACTCTCTTCCATTAACCGAAATCAGACAACCTTTCAATGTAAACTATTTTTTTATTTGTTTTTGTTTGATGATAACATTATATTTTCTTGATTCCCGACTGATTATCTTTTACAAGATATATTAACATTCCAACTATATCCCCATTTATCTAATTAATATGAGTGAATAACTTTATTCAATAATTAATTCAATTAAACACTTTATGTCATTTATTTAAGTAATAATGAATTAATTAAGATTATTCTTTTTGTTAAAAGAGGATAAACCATGATTATTATTAAATAACATCCAGTCACTTCTTTTTAACTATTTTTTTTAATATTATTAACCATCATTTTAAATGAAAATAAAAGGTAATATTATATCCTATTTTTAATCCAAGTAATTATAAAAATAATGAATTTCCTTAAATTTATCAGACAATAAATAATATTAAACCAATTATTTCCTTATAATAAATTAAATTTTAAAATAATTCATATTTTAAGCTATAAAAACAATAAATTTAAAATCAGAATATATCGAATATTATATATGTTTATAATAATAATATAACAGTGTATAAAGTAATTTAAACGAATTTGGATTTAATAAGAAATAGTTTAAAGAATTTATAGAAAAAAAATAAATATTTATCATAAATAAGTATTTTAATTTGTTTTTTTGATGAAAATCAATTTTATTAAGGGATTTAGATGAATTCAATGGATATTCAGAAGATTAATATGGATGAAATTACAACAATTATACACTATACCGGATTTGTTATAGTATGTATTGCATTATTCATGATAATTCCGATAATCATATCCATTATTTACTGTGATAGTATAAATTATCTTTATTCTTTTATATGTTCAACAATTATTTCTTTGGTAATTGGAATAACATTATACTTCTCATTTAATTCTAAAAAGTTAACCCATTTATCACTTAAAGGTTCATTAATTTTTGTTTTATCCATCTGGATAGTTTCAGCACTATTTTGTGCATTACCTATGATATTTTCAGGGGATTTATCATTCATAGATGCATACTTTGAAGGAATGTCAGGAATTACATCAACAGGATTTACAATGTATGCTAATGTTCCTATAGCATATTCCATTAGAATTTGGAGAAGTTTACTTCAATGGTTTGGTGGATTAGGAATAATATTCTTATTATTAGTTCTTTTACCATCAACTGTAAGCTTAAAAAGATTGTATTTTGCAGAAGGAAAAACCGAACAAATGACACCAAACATTAAACATACATCAGTGATATTTATAAAATTATATGGTATTTTAACAGTTATAGCCATTTCATTATATGTTATCGTTGGATTAGACCTTTTCACAGCAATATGTTATTCCTTTTCAGGATTAGGCACGGGGGGATTCTCATCAGATCCAAACTATTTAAATTATTTTTCAAATCCATTTGTTGAACTAGTAACAATTATTGTAATGATTATGGGCGGTACAAACTTTATTTTACATTACCATTTAATGAAAGGAAAAATACGAAGCATCCATAAAGATATCGAAATTAGACATATGTTCTACTTCATAGTTACTGCAACAATTATTATCACAATCAGTTTACTCCAGAATAACATCTATGATCATAACATATTAGTTACTCTTAATCATGCATTATTCCAGGTAATATCTGTATTAACTTCAACAGGATTTCAAACAACCGACATAAACGCTTGGCCTGCACTTAGCTATCACATCCTATTCTTATTGATGTTTATAGGAGGATCTGTTTGTTCTACAGCCAGTGGAATTAAAATTTACAATATTGCCATAATGATTAAATCAGCATGGTGGGAAATTCAATCGATATTTTTACCTAAAAATATGATTGTTAAAAGAAAAGTATTTCATGACAATAAAGTAATTTATATTACTAATGATTCCATTAAACAAGTTTTAACATTTATCCTTGTATATTTGCTATTATTTGTCGTGAGCACCGCAATTGTGTTATTGTTTTGTAATGATTTTAAAATTGCATATTCCATAGTTGCCGGTTCAATAGGAAATACGGGGCTTGGTCCAAGTTATATTAACCCTTCAATTCCATTTGTAGTAAAAATCGTATTGATATTTGATTTTTTAGCTGGACGTATAGGAATTTGGCCTGCTTTATTACCCCTAGTATATTTCATCAATAAGATTAACCATTAATGTCATCAAATAAAAGTCTAAAAAAAGTTTAAAAAGTAAGAATATGGAGATTAATCGAATTTGATATTATTTTCTCTTGCATAATCATTAACCAGATCATATGTTAAATTATTGAGATTTTCTCTTGAATCTGCTCTAATAGTGACTCTTTGATAATGTTCAGGACCGTGAACAACATATGAATTATCACCATCAAAGACTTTAATTTTGGGAGTTACTTTATCTTTAGGAAAATCCCCTACAGGCAATTCCGTTGAATAATAGTTTTTCATTTCTTTATTAACATTATCACTAGACCAATTACCCATTGCCATATCAACTAACTGACATAAAGGATAAATATTTGTTGATGATGCGGTCATGTACCTAGTACCACTAGGTCGGGTATTCAATTCTATTACATAATCATTGTTGGAACTAGTATCATGTAATATGTCTATGTCCATAGTTCCTTCAACACCAACCAAATTAGCAAGTTTTTCTGCTAATTCTTTAATACTATTATTATGTTCCTCATTATTTATTCCCTGAATATTAAGAGGAGCTTGTTTAATTTTAGCCAGAGGATGAGTTCCTTCCAATGTTGTATCACCTTTATACACGGGACATAATGAAACAACATCATTCTTCCATCTTAATACTTCTATAGATACTTCAACTCCTTCTACAAATTCTTCTGTGAAAATGTTATCATTTGTTGAAACAAATTCGGAAATATCCTCTTTGGATAATGCTATTTTAACTCCAGAACCCCCCTGTCCACCAGGAGTTTTTAATACTAAAGGCAATTGCATTTCCAATTCATCCAAATCATAATGTTTTTCTAACTTGGTAAATTTAGGAGTGTTTATATTATTTTTTGATAATAATTTTTTCGTATCGTATTTATTAGCTGCTAATGATGCAGCATCATATGAAGCAGATATTACAGGAATACCATTTTCTTCTTCAAGTTTTTCTTTCATTCTTCCAACATCTACCAATGGCGGATCAATACCAATTAATGGAATGACAGCATCCACTTCCTCTTTAATAGCGATAGACATTGGTTCATCCATACCTCTTGGAACTATGTACTGTTTATCAGCCAAATCCAAGTTAACTGCATTTTCATTTGATTCAGTTATTATTGTTTCTATTCCAAGTTGTTTTGTATACCATGCAACATCATCAAATAACCTTGATCCAATAAATAATATTTTCATTTTAATATTCCTCTAAATTAATTCTATTATTATTTCTATTAATTCATTCACACTATCCTTAACTTCATCTGAAACTTTATTGACAAGATTCATTTGTTTCGGTTGTATTCCAATAGTTATTATTTTACAACCAATGCTCTCCTCTATATAATTAATGATAAAGGATATTGGCATTGAATGAGTTGATACATTAAACGTATCAATTTGTTCCTTATCAATAATCAACATTTCTCCCGGTGCTGCATCAAACTCCACTGCATCTATTATTATCATGTGCGAAGGATTTAAATTACGTATTTCGTGTGTATGATTTTCAGGAGTTGTTTCTGTATTTAATAAAAAGACATTATCCGAATTCTTGTCAGTGATATTTACTAATTTTTCATATAACTGATCTGACAGTAATGGTCCTAATCCATCATCACCCCTAATGGAGTTACCTATTGTGAATATTAATAATTTTTCATATCCTTTTAGAAAAGTAGATAATTCATTCGATATTTGCTGTGATTGTATTTAAACCACCACCCATTATATATTTTAAGTTTAATTTGATAATATCGCCTTCGTTTACCTCTGTTTCATTTACAGGTATTACTAAAGGCGGATTTAACATTGGAGTTGGTCCAGTAAATAATTCTTCCGTTACATAAGTGTAAGTCGTTATAAGTATACTATTTATTGTGCCTGACTGAATAATGTTTATTTCAATATCCTTATCAAAATATGGATTTATTTTTTCTGAAAAATCCACCTGATTATATTTGATTTCATTTGAATATGTTTTAAAACTGGGTCTGCCCTCTTCAAGATAGACTATATGTGATATATTTGAAAATCCTACTTGTATAGTATCATAAGTTAATTTAGGAATAAAAATAGTATCCTCTTTTGTATAGTCCAATATATTGTTAATAACCAATACCTGTTCCTCATCGATTAATGCCGTGTCTAACATTTCACAGATTACCACATCAGGTATTTCTTCGAAAGTATGTGTAGATGCATCTGCTTGGATAATTGAAACGTTTTCAATACCTTCCAAATTTCCTTTAGTATAACGTTTAATTACCAAGGGATTTATTTCAAAGGCATATACTTTTTCAGAATATTTTGATGCAATTTCAGCAAGAATTCCAGAACCAGTACCCAAATCATAGGTCAGTCCATGAGCCTTTTCAATAATTGCTTCCTTGAATATGGATACCCTTTTATCATCATTTGTTAAATCATTATAATATGTCATTATAATTACTTTGTAAAAAGAATGTAATAAATTTAAAAATAGTAAAAATTGGAGATAATTGAAAAGATTGTTATAGTTTTGAGGTAAATAATATGTGGGTATAAAATTATTTTTTATCAATCTACTACTTTGTCTAATTCACCAGTTCCGGCACTGGTTAATTTCACATGTTCGACTCCTTTTAATCTCATTATTCTTTCAGTTAAGTCTCTTATGTGAATAATATCACCTTTAACGATAATTACTTCTAAGCAGTACTTATCATTCATGTGAATATGTAAACTAGCATTAATTTGTTCTCTGTAATCATGTTGAATGTCTGTTAATGATTCCATAACTCCAACATAATGATGATCATATATAACTGCTAATACCCCTACACGTTCACCTTCCATTTCATTCATCCATTGGTATCTTAGGATATAATCCTTTAATGCATCCCTGATACCTTTTGAACGTGATTGGTATCCTCTGTCACGTAATACATCATCAAACTCATTAAGTAGTTTATTAGGTAATGACATGCTTATACGCATACAATCTCTCCAAATTTTTTTAAAGATATTGGTAATATGAAGAAAAAAATTTCATATTATTAATTAATACTCTATTATTAATATTATATAAGCTTTCAATATAAAGTATAAAATTTAATTGAATAATATTAAAATTTTTTTAAATATGGTGGTTACCATAAAGTATAAATATAACATCTTATAGAAGTTATAAATAGTGTTATAACGATAAATATAACACAAGTAATGCAGCGATAGTCCAGTCTGGCTAAGACCCTACCCTGCCACGGTAGAGACCCGGGTTCGAATCCCGGTCGTTGCATCAATTTTTCATATGCGTCTGTAGTCTAGTCTGGCTAGGACTTGGGCCTTCCAAGCCTACGACCCGGGTTCAAATCCCGGCAGTCGCACTAATTTT
>CADBRM010000011.1 GCA_902797085.1 uncultured Methanobacteriaceae archaeon | reverse complement strand
CCCATCTTTGTTTAAGAAGAAGAGCCAATATTACAGTTACAACCCCCAATATCAGAAGGTATGCAAATGATGGTAAGTAATTATTCCATAACAAACCAAGCTGAGCCTCACGTACTATATTAATACCATGAGTCATTGGTAAATATGGATATAGTATTCCAAAGATTGTATTCATAATTTCAACCGGATATATACCTCCAGAACCCGATATTTGGAATACCAAAAGTAAAATTGCAATTCCTTTTCCTACCTCTCCAAATACCGAAATCAACGAATATATCAATGCCATGAATATTACTGCTACAAAATAACATGAAAACATAAACATTAAATGATTAGAAATGTCTATACCCAATATGTAACATCCTATTAATGTGACAGTAGTCTGCAATATTGCCATTATATTAAATAACAGTAGTTTACCCAAGTATACTTCATGAGGCTTATACTTCGTGTCTTCCTTATTGGTCCTTAACATTACACAACTAATTAATGCTCCTACCCACATGGACAATACTAAATAAAATGGTGATACTTGTGAACCATAATTGTTTGTAGGGAATTCCTCATGCCTTCTTAATATTACAGGAGAGAAGAAATAGTCTCCAACCTGATCTTGATCCAAATCAGTTACTGCGGACAATTGTTCGGCAGCAAATCCTATTTCATTTGATGCATTTCTTAATGCTGATGCTGAGGAGTATCCAAGTAATTCTGCACCATTAGCTAATTTTATGGTACCATTAGCAAGTACATGAACCCCATCTGAAAGTTCATATGCACCACTAGCCAATTGTGAAGAACCATCAGCCAACTGTTGTGAACCACTGGCCAACTCTGATGCACCTGAAGCAACACTGCCAGAACCACCTGCAACCTGGTGTGCCCCGTCATTCAATGTATTTAATTTTTGATTGGTTTGATTAAGTTCATTATTAATTTTTTCCAATAAATCGTGTATATTTGAATAATTTCTACTTTCTAATGCTTCCCTAAGTTCAGACATATGAGTTGATACATTATTCATCCTATTAGATACATCATGTGTTCTGTTAGCCACGGTATATGCATTAGCTGCCACTTGACCGGCCTCTGTAGACAAGTTATAGCTATCATCATACAAATTCAACGCACCCTTAGATACATCATTTGATTGCGTATCCAATTCCTGCAGTTCCTGAGCTAGTTTTGAAGTATCCGAATCGATGTCCTTAAAATCATCAATTACCTTAGAAGCATTTCCACCATCATCAATAATCTTTTTAATTTTCAGGAAAGTCTCATAGATATCATTACTTTTATCAGCTATTTGTTGAGTACCATCTGCTACCTGACCTGCCCCTTTAGCTACTTTGTCAGCACCCGATGATAATTTATTAGAACCTATTGCCAAAGAGTTTGCTCCTGATGATACCGCACCTGCGCCAGATGCCAATTTATTTGAACCGGCAGATACTTTGTCGGCACCGGCAGTTAATTGGTCAGCACCACTGGCTACTTTATCTGCACCCGCAGATAGTTGATCAGCACCGTTTTCCATTTTATCTGCACCGGTAGATAAACCTTCCTGTAATTCACCCAGTTTACCTATTGCTGCCACATCAATAAACGATACTATCTCTGCATTAAGTTTGTTATAAACAGCTTTAGCCGCAGCATCAGTTAATTTAGCTGCAACAGGATTTGTCTTTTCATTAACTATGTATTCCAATTCCGCTGAATGAGGTTCGCTAGTTGTAATTGATACCACTGATTCACTAAAATTCTTCGGAATAATTATACCCGCATAATATTTTCCATCATGAACTCCGTTTCGCAGTTCATTCGATGAAACAAACTCCCACTTAAAATCAGTATTGTCCTTTAGGGAATCTACCAACTTGTCTCCTACAGCAATATTGTCCCCCTGATATGTTGCACCCTCATCTTCATTTGCGATAGCAAATTGAACATTATCCGTGTTCTCATACGGATTCCAACATGCATAAATATTTACCAACCCATATAAGGAAGGCAGCAAGATAACTCCAAGCAACAATAATATTACAATAGGGTTTTTAAAAGAGGAATAAAAATCGTTTTTCATTATTTCAACAATATGATTCTTTGACTGCTCTTTACGTTCAGCAAGATCAGCCCTATTCAAAATAGTGCTATGATTTCCATCATCATTCTTTTTAAGACTTAACTTCTTCATTCTTCACCTTACCCCATTTGTTCGATAATTATTAAATAAAAAAAAAATATTTCTATTAATAATACCCTGTTATATTTTATTATTTTAATTATTATTATTAATTGTGATTATACCTGTTTGTAAAATGGTTATGAGAGTCCATTATAAAAATAAGGGAATATTCAATATTTATAGTAAAAAAATGATAAAAAAATAATAAAAATACTAAAACAGACAATAATCTTTTAGAATAATATAATAATAAAATCAGCAGATAAAAAAAACTTTAATTGAGGTAATTAATTCCATATTTATAGGAAAAGAATAAAAAAAAGTTAAAATAAAGAGATTATAAAATCCCAATTGCAGAAAGCATTGATTGAATCCCAAGAATTATTATTGCTACACCACCAAGTATTTCTATTTCGTCTGCATATTTGATTGCAATTTTTGTACCATAAACACCCAAAGCCAACCAGATTACAACACATATTAAACTTAAAATTAAAAGAATAACAGAATCAACATGTGCCGTAGCCCCCTGTGATGCTAGAATCAAGTTTTCTATGTTACCAAATATTAGTAATCCCCAAAATCCTTTACAATCATTAATAATATCCATATTATCACCCAATTATTCTTGTTTAGATTTCATAGATTTACGAGCTTCAATAACGGATTGTAAACCCAATATGAATATTGCCAATCCACCGATAAAATCAATAATATTAGAATATTTCATAGCTTCCTCAGTTAATACTGTACCAATAATAAACCAAATAATTACTATTGCTATACTCACAATACTAATAGTAAGCACATTCTTCTTCTTAACAACCGCCTGTGATGATAATATTAAGTTTTCTATGTTACCAAATATCAATAACCCTAAAAAAGGCAAAAATTCTTCTAACATGTATTCTCTCCTATTTTATAAAATAATATAATCATTAATTGCTATTTTATTTTATTTAATATTTTCTAATTAACAACAACTATCGAATATTCATCAAAGAATATTTCTCCATATTCCAATCAATGAATATTGAAAAATTAATATATTACTGTAAAAATGGATTAAAAAATAGAATAATTACTTCATCAGAACATATTTTTTAATAGATTTAGACTGAACAAAAATGTTTTTCGCATTATCGAGAGAATTATCCAATTTTTATAGGTCATCCCCCCTTATCTTTGGACAGTGATTGTACATAGAACTTTAATCCAAGATGACTGTTTAAGAAATATTCTACCTTACCCCTTCAACAAGCATAATCGACGACAACCCATTAATTAATTAGGTCTAATTTAACTATCCCCATAAAACAATATGAGGAATTGATTATAAGTATAATTTTGACAATCAACTCACAATAATCAAAAAAAAATTCAGTACTGACATCTAATTTTGAGTCCAAAGAAAACTCATTAGAATTAATCATAATTTATTTCACAAGATTCCCTTTTCAATCATAACTCAGTACAACAAATAATAATTATTAAGTTTTTTTAATCCTTAAATGAATTCCATACAGGTCATTATCTGAAGAAAAGCGATAAAACTAGATAAACAACAGAGAATATTGGAATATTCCCCCAATCCAATATTCTCCTTGTTATTAATATAAGATAATTTATAAGAAAAAAATATGTTTAATAATAAAACCATATCTTTTTTCAATTTTTTAGAATAATATCATTAAATTCACTTCAGAATACAATGAAAAAAACGATATTATCCCCTAACAATTTTTTAAGACATCTAATACTTCTATTAACGGTAAATAGAACCAATGTTATTTAAATACACCCCATATTTAAGAGATGATTATAATTAAAAATTGTTAATACTACTATTTGGTAGTACAGATATATCTTTTGTTTTAAAGTTATATATAGTTTTTTTATAATTTATTTTAATAATTGCCTTACTCATAATCCATTTAAAAAAAAGATTACTCCTTAAATAATTCTAAAAGAACAATAAAAAAACAGATAATTTATAAATTAAAAATGTACTTATTATTTATAGAATTTAATGATATAAATCCAAAATAGTATTACATATCCTATTTGTAAAAATAAGTGAAAGAATATTTATAGAATCAAACATTCCAGTAAATTCTCAGAAAAAGAATGTCAATAAAACATGATTAACAGAAAATACAGAACCATTCGATAAAAAAATTACAACAAAGAAAAAAAAAGGTAAAATAAAGAAATATGAAAACTATTCCAGCAATGAGTACAATACACCAACAGCTTTTGTAAAAGCAGGTTTGCCATTCATTATCAACACAATGCCCAAAGCATCCATTATCTCATCCTTATTGACATCATAATATTTGATAGCATTTTCCATTTGTTTTCTAGTGGCAACCTCATTACATGAACCGGCAGCCAAAGCAATTGCAATGATTTTCTGTTCTTTCTGAGACAAAACACGACCAGAATATACTGTATCATTCAACTTAGCAGCAGTATCATACAACTCGGGAAAATCCACCTTAAGCTTATCCATATTACTACTCATAAAAGCACCCTTATTCAAAACAAATCACCACACATATGAAAATAATTGTTATCATCATAATACTATGACTTTATCATAGTTAAAATCATTTTAAACCTGGTTTCAGCATGAAGGGCATGTGGAACATCAGCGGGCATAATAATTAAATCTCCCTCATTAAGAACAAAAGGCACTCCATCCAAAGTCAACTTCAAAGTACCATCTATAACCTGAACAATAGCATCAAAAGGAGCACTATGTTCAGATAAACCCTCACCCTCATCAAAAGCAAATAAAGTCACAGTACCCGTATCCTTCTTAACAATTTCAACACTAACAACCGACTTATCCTGATAATCCACCAATTCACCAATACTGAAAATTTCAGATTTGTCTAAACTCAAAAAAATCACCACCAATGTATATTATAATTAATGTTAATATTAAAAGATTAATAATAATTTGTCACTACAGAAGTGAAAAAATACAATTCAAAAAGAGGGAACAATGATGTTAATCCAAAAAAGTCAGATTCCTTTTTTCATAATTTTTACCATAAAAAATATTACATAAAATAGTAATATAAAACAATATAGTATTAATAACATAATTATTTTTAATGATTTAGGAATCTCCTAATTAGTTTATTACTTAGGAATACTATTATTTGGAGGTTGTTTGGTGTGAAAAAGACAAAAATTATCTGCAGTATTGGTCCTGCTTGTGATTCTGTTGAAGTTATGAGTGAAATGGTTAATAATGGTATGGATTGTGCCCGTATAAATCTTAGTCATGCAACCGAAGAGGACATGTTAAATATCATAGAAATTATTAGGGAAGTCCGTGGATTATGTAATGTTCCTGTGGCCATTATGTATGATACTAAGGGACCTGAGTTCAGAACATTAAAATTTAAGAATAATGGTGTTACCCTCCACAAGGGCGATATGATTAAGATGACTAAGAGTTGCATAATTGGAAATGAAAATGAATTCGGTGTAAACCATAATGAAGCAATTGACTTTATAGAAATAGGAGATAAAGTTCTTATTGACAATGCTTTGCTTGAATTGGAAGTTGTTGACAAGTCTAATGATTATCTTGAATTGAAAGCTTTAGGTGACGGTAAGATACAAAATCATAAAACCATAAATGTTCCGGGAGTCGATTTGAAATTAGATTTTATGAGTGAAGCTGATAAGAGGGATATTGTTTTTGCTGCCAAGCATGCCTGTGATTATTTGGCTTTGTCTTTTGTTAACTCCAGGGAAGATGTGATTGAAGCCCGCAATATTATTGAGGAAGCAGGAGGTCATGCCCTCATCATTTCAAAAATTGAAAGTCGTATGGGCATTGAAAATATTGATGAGATTATTGATGAATCTGATGGGATTATGGTTGCAAGAGGAGACTTGGGAGTTGAAGTTCCTTTGGAAGAGTTGCCTATGCTTCAAAAGAATATTATTAAAAAATGTCGTGAAAAAGGTAAGTTTGCTATTGTTGCTACAGAAATGTTAGCTTCCATGTATGAAAATCCACGTCCTACTAGAGCAGAGGTATCCGATATAGCCAATGCCATTTTAGATGGTACGGATTGTGTGATGTTATCCGGAGAAACTACTGTCGGCAAGTATCCCGTATCTTCCGTTAGTATCATGAGTCGTATTTGTGAATATGTCGAGTCCACGATTGACTATTCCAAACATGTTGCTTACAAGGGAACAATCGGCGTTAGCGACACTATAGCCAAACTAGTTGCTGAAGCTGTTGAATACTCAGACATTAAATTAATTGTTACTACTACCATGACAGGTTTCACGGCACGTAAAATCAGCAATCTAAGACCGAATTCAACAATCATGGCTTGTTGTCCATCCAACCATATTGCAGAGAAGGTCGTTTTGAACTTTGGTGTTAAACCTGTAACAACCAATATTTACGAGAATACTGATGAAATGGTTGAAAATTCCAGGAAAATTGCCCAAAAAGAGTTCAATTTAAACAAAGGTGATTTAATAGTTGTTACTGGTGGTTTTCCCTTAGGTAAGGCAAGAAGAACCAATTATTTAAGAATAGTGGAAATATAAAAAAACGGATTTCTATAAAGCAGGTTAATAAAAAAAGGTTAAGTAGTATCTGTGCACTACCTAATAAAGTTTGTATGATGGGTTCTTATTGATTCAGGTAATGGTATACCCTCTTTTATGCTCAGTTGTTTGATTTTTAAGAACCATGCCATGTTATTTGCCAGGTTTCTCATTGTTTGAAGACCTTCCAAATCTTTTTTAGCATCCTCTGCGGTTGCTCCATGTATTTCATTCCAGTAGGTTGATGAGATTATTGGCATTTCCCCCCATGTGAAGAATCTATTTAGTATATCCAGCGAAGTCATTGTTCCGGCCCTTCTTGCACTTGTAACTGCTGCTCCCGGTTTTAGTCTGAATACTTTCCTTCCTCCAAAGACCGATGAGTAAAATGCTCTTGTCAGGAAGTTTGTTAATGTTGGATTTACTGATCCATAGTATACCGGACCTGCAAATATAAATCCATCTGCTTTTTCGCATTTGTCTACAAATTCATTTACTCCATCATCAAATACACAGCACCCCTTTTCACTGCATTTTTGACATGCCACACATCCACGTATGTCTTTGCTTCCCATGTTTACTATTTCCGTTTCTATTTCATGCCTGTTTAATTCTTTTTCTATTTCTTTTAATGCTACACTTGTGCATCCATTGATGTTTGGACTTCCGTTTACCATTATTACTTTCATTTTTTTCTCCTCCATTATTTGAAATTGCTGCTTATTCGAAATGTTGAACTACTTTTTCCAGGAGTTCAGGTATGTTCAACTGTTGAGTACAGTAATCTATACATTTTCCACATTTTATGCAACTGGATGCCGGTGCATTGGTTGTTGCTGTTGTAGCGTATAATGCCATATTTGCCTGAAGGTGATATATTGTTTCGTTGTTGTATAAGTTGAAGAAGTCAGGTATTGGGATGTTCATAGGGCATTCCTTTACACAGTAGCCACAGTAGCTGCAGTTTACTGCTACGGTTTTTTCTATTTCTTCTGCCATGTGCATTAAAAATTCCTGTTCTTCTTGGTTTAGTTGTTTGAAGTCTTTGAATGTTTGACAGTTTTCTTTCATTTCCATGATGTTTCCCATTCCACTTAGTACTACGGAAACATTTTCCTGACTTCCTGCAAATCTTAATGCCCATTGTGCTATTGATTGGCTGTCATCATATTTTTGAAATTGGTCTTTGACACTCTCCGCTATATTTACTAGCGTTCCACCTTTTATTGGTTCCATTACTGTTATTTCCACACCATATTTTATGCATACTTCATGACATTTCTTTGATTGTACTCTCGGATTTTCCCAGTCAAGATAGTTTAACTGTAATTGTACTATGTCCAGGATATCCGAATATTTTTCTAGTATTTCTTCTAGCAGGTCTGCCTTGTCATGAAAACTTATTCCAACTTTTTTTGCCTTATTTTCTTCCTTTAGTTTTTTTATGTATTCGAATGTGTTTGCCTCTTCTGCTTTGTTTATAAATACTTTGTTTATGTTGTGTATGAGCAGTACATCAAAATATTCGATCCCCAATCGTTCCAGCATTACGTTTACCAGTCTTTCATTGTCTTCCTCTTTTTGTAACAGCCATGTTGGTATTTTATCTGCTATTTGATATGATTCCCTAGGATATCTTTCCACTAATGCCTCCTTAATTGCATTTTCTGATTTTTCGTTGTGGTATGCATAAGATGTGTCGAAGTAGTTGAACCCCTGTTCCATGTAATGGTCTACCATTTTTGTAAATTCTTCCATGTCTATTGCCTGCGGATTGTTCTGTTCTGTTTGTGGTAGCCTCATTGCTCCAAATCCCAATTGAACCTCATTATTGTACATTATTTAATCACCTGAAAAAAATTTTCCTTGATATGATATTCTGTTGAATAAAATATTAATACTTTCCTAATGAAAGAGTTGTTAAATACAATATTTATAAATAATAAGATAATCAAAAAGATATACAACCATTAGACAGAAGGGGAAATGAATGAAACTGCCATCACAATTTCAAGAAAAACATTACAACGAAATACTCATATACCATTACGTAGAAGAACTGGTATCAGACTACGGAACATATGCCCGAGAAAAAATGAAAAAGGAAGACATAACACGTGCAGAACTACCATTCCTACTAAGAATTCGATACAAAGAAAACACGACACAAAAAGAGCTAGTAGAACTATTCAATGTAAGCGAAGGACACACAGCAAAAATGCTAAGAAAATTCGAAGAAAAAGGATATATAAAAAGATACGAAAATCCCGAAAATCACAGAATAAAAATAGTGAGAATGACACAAAAAGGAATCGAAAAAACTGACAAATACATAAAAAACATAGAAATATGGGAAGAAAAAGTAACAGCCAACATGACAACAGAAGAAATAAAAACACTGAAAAAACTACTGTTCAAAACAATAACGGAAAAATAGCAAATAATAGGAAATAATAGGATAATTAACAAAAAAGAAGTAAAGAAGAATTTTTCTTCTTTTAATCATTTTCATGTACATCATATGCTGATAACAGAAACTCACCCACACCTTCTGCATCAGGGTCATGAATTCCTTTTCCAGTATCCAATTTTCGGATTTGTTCAATTTCATCTTCATTTAATTTGAAATCGAATATGTCCATGTTACTTTTTATATGTTCCTCATTAGTGGATTTCGGGAATACAATTATCCCTTCCTGATTTTCAAATCTTAAAATTATTTGTCCAGGATTTTTATCATATTTATCAGCAAGATCCACAATAGTTTGATTATTAAGTAATGAACTATTTCCTTGCCCCAATGGAGCCCATGCTTCTAATTTGACATCATCCTTTGCCAATATTTCTCTTAATTCTTTTTGCTGGAAGTATGGATTGAATTCTACTTGATTGACTGATGGCATTGAATCAAATTCGGGAACAAATTTGTTCCATAGATTCGGAGACATGTTACTTACTCCAATGGATTTGATAACACCTTCCTCTTTTGCTTCTTCCATTGCCTTCCATGCTTCTGTAACTTTTCCATATGGTTGATGCAATAGGTATAGGTCAATGTAATCCATGTCTAATTTTTCCAGTGTTGTTCTTATAGATTTTTTTGCATCTTCATATGCATAGTCCTGAAGCCACATTTTACTTGTTATCCATACATCTTCACGTTCCACTTCACTGTTTTTAATTGCTTGTCCAACTTCCTGTTCATTAAAATAAGCTACTGCTGTATCAATATGCCTTATACCATAATCTAATGCTTTTCTTACTGCAGTGCATGTACTTCCATCTGCAGGTATTTGAAATGTTCCAAATCCGATTGCAGGTATTTCATTTCCATCATTAAGTTTAAATGATTTCATAATTAATCTCCTCAATTATTAATATATATTCAAATAATTCCCGTAATTTAACTGTTCAACTATCTGTTAGTTATACTTCCACATTTATCCACTAAACTGATAATACGAGAATTCAATTTCTTCCAGTTAAACGAAACTTTTTTTGTCTTCATTGTTCAAGGGTTTTATTCGTAAAATGTCAAAACTTTGGTTATATAATACAATATTTTCATTAGACAATTCTTTCCAAAAGAAAGAATTATTATAATTTATATAAAAACAGAATATATAAAATTAACCAAAAAAAATCCAAAAACGAGAAAACAAATCTAAAATGTAAAAGAAAAAAATAATATTAAAAAAAATGTTTAAAGGGGAAATTAAAGCATAGATGATTCTAAATCCAATTTATGAGGTATGATTTCATATTCTTCCAGTTCATAACCAATATCTTCAAAATCCTCTAATTCAAATTCCTCAAACTTATGATTTTCCATAAGGTTTCCAATATCCAATATCTTGTTAACCTTGAATGTACCTGATACAAGGCATCTGTGAGTGTTTTCTATAACAAATGGGTTTATATTTCTTGATATATGGGTTATAATCATACAGCATAACTTATCATTCATACTTAAATCAAGATTATGTCCTATAGAATTCAATCGATCCAAGAACATTTTTGAATGACCTGCAAGATCATTCCAAAAAATTGGTGCAGTAAAAATAAAATAATCCGCATCTCTTATTTTTTCAATAATTTCTTTGAAATCATCATCTAAAACACACCCGTTCCCTTTCTCACATCCGCGACAACCAGTACAGTACTTAATGTCATAATCATCCATAAACAGAATTTCGTTTGTTCCGCCATTGTCTTTAATTCCCATTGATAATCTATCAACGATTTGTTTTGTAAAACCATGACGGTTAGATGATGTAATTAAGGTCACAACATTCATATTATTTCACCTGCAAATTATTCTTTTGAAGATAATATCTCTTTACTTTTTTTATTACCAAATGGACAAATATATAGACACATTCCACATGCAACGGGTCTTCCCTCATCTTTTCGTGACTTAAGAAAATCGCCACATTTGACAGGATCATATGATTTTTTAGGATCAGGCAAATCTACAATTGCTTTACCGGGACATGCTTTAACACATATATCACAGTTGTTACAGAGAGATTCCATAGGCCTACCAGAATATTCCTTTAATGGAGCATCAGTTAAAATAGTACTCCAAGAAAGCCTTGGACCAAATTCCTCAGTTGTGAGTAAATTATTCTTTCCCAACCAACCAATTCCTGCTAAATTTGCACTTGCTTTATTGCTAAAAGGTTTTTTAAGATCCAACTCCTTATTTGAACCTGAAACATCCAATAGAATAGCATTATAACCTAAATTTTCTATATATTTTATAATTTTCTGTGAAATGTCAGCCACTCTCTTATGTGAATTAAAATATTCATCAATATACTGCATTGCAAGTTCATCATCATTATATGTCCAGGGAATTGTTTCAATAATATCCTCCAACATTTTATGACCTATTGCAATAGCATAGGGATATTTACATATGTCTTCACCATATTCTTCTATGAGCTTATCCTCATCTAATGAAAGGTCTGCGACACCACAAATATCCGATAACGATTCAGCGTATTCCATTATTGACATGATATCACTATTCCGTAAATCCAATTACCAATGTTCCTATTGCAGCATCATGAGGCAAATCATAACAGTCTTTAATATAATGATCAGAAATTGTTGATGGAATTGCTACTTTAAGACTTGAGACCAAACTTTCCAAATCATTATCCGTAAAGAAATAGCTACTAGCACTACTTATTACAAAGAATTGTTTTTCACCTGGTGTTGTAAGATTGTTGTATGTTACAAAATTATCAGATAAGAAAAAAACATCAGGATCATCCCTTAACTCTTCCAGTTCCTCTTCATCATATATCGCTTCACCAATTATTTTTCCGGATTCAGTTCTTAAAGTAAAACTGGCATCATTGACTTTTTCGGAATCAAGTTCCCGTTGGTCTTTCTTATTATTGTCCATAATGATTATTATAGCATCTTCTTCATCAAAGGCTTCGTTCATTCCCTCATTAATAAATGGAACTAACTCCTCCAATCTTTTCATTTCATGTCGCAATATACCTTTTTTCATGTCATCCGACATTATTTCAGCAATCATAATGCTATCATCTTCTTTAATTAATTCCAGTAGTTCTGATTTGACACTCATATGATACACCTTTTTTATTGATGTTAATCTTTTTTAACATTAAATCCTACTAAAATTGAAGCCAATTTTGCATCATCCTCGAAGTTGAAGTATTGTTTTAAGTATAAATCAGCTAACGGATCAGGACTACTTGATACAACATCACATGTATCTTCCAATTCCTCTACTTCAATAAACTGGACCGGAGGCAATACAAATGCCTGTTTAGCAGGATTTTTTTCTAAACGTTCTGCTTTTAAACTATCTTCCAATACCTTAGGATCCTGAGTGAGAACAAAATCAGGAGTCACAAACGTTGCATTTTCATTTGCTTCATGTTCACGTTTTTGTTCGGCATTAACAATTTCTTCACCTAAAATATGTCCCTGATTATCCACCAATTGTACTGTTGCTGTTGGAGGTGGTCTGAAAGTAGCAGTTTTTATTATTGCCACAGTAAATTCCCTGTTCAAACATTCATGAACACCATAGTTTATAACTGGAATGAGTTCACCTGTTTTTTCACTTTCTATTTCTAGAATATGTTTACGTACTTCATCATTCAATACACCTACACTTTGAACACCCCTAAGAGGATTTATTGTATCTAAAACTTCTTGAAGTACTTCTTCTGGACTTTTTGTAATAATTATTCCCTCCCACTATCTATTATTAATATTTAAAACTTATACAACATTATTTAAGTATTTATTGTACTTTCAACACTACCAGTATGTTCAAACATACTAATTGAATTTAAGACTCTGTTGAAATCCTATGTTTGATTTAAGTATCGGTTACTCAAATATGTCATTTGTAGATAGGGAAAAATTTTATTTCAATGCTATCCCACATTCTATCCAACATCAAATGCTGTTTAGTCATAAACAATAAGAGTTTTCATACGATTCCTACCTAATAAAAAAATTTTCCCGAAAAACTATTCGGAAATCCCAACCACATAACATTATAATAACTAAATGATAACACATCAAAATAGATTGTTTTTAGAAAAAACAACTACCTATTTTTTGATGGAATTAATAACAATATACTTAAAAGCATTTAAAATATGTAAAATAATAATATTGAAAACATTATAAAAGGATTTATACAAAGCAGAATTTAAAATAAAATGTAAGAAAAAAAGGTATGTATTTAAAAATTTATAAATAATATCATGAATGAACACGACGATATTTTTGAATCATGGGGTGGACCGGACTGTCCTATCGATTCAACATTAGATTTGATTGGACGGAAATGGGTCATTGCTATTATTAGAGACATGTTTGTAGGAAAAAAACATTTCAGCGAATTCAATAAAAACAAACCCAATTTAACCAATTCTGTCTTATCTGACACTTTAAAGTTCATGGTTGAAAATGGATTGATAGAAAAAGTAGTTAAGGATGACGGTAAACGAAGCAATACCGAATATTATCTTACAGATAAAGCCAAAAAACTCAATAAGATTATTTATGAAATGGTATTATATGGTTTAGATGAATTGGGTTGCTGTGAAGATTTACCCAAAGTAAAATCCAACATGAAGAAGGCTTATCATGAATTATTTGAAATTGAAGATTAGACACTAAAATAAGAAATTTGTTGAACCACCCCATATGTAAATGAGGAAGTTCAATAGGATGTTCAACTAAATTGTTTTAATCAAATCAGGTAATTCTGGAAGCACTTGTTCGAATTTCACCCCATATCCATGAGTGGAATCACCTATTGTTTTTTCTATTGCTTTTTTGGTAAATTCTCCTGCAATTTTTGCAGATACTGAAGGTGTTTTTCCAATCATTGATGAACCTACGAATGCTGATGCAAATACATCCCCCGTTCCGTGTGACATATGATTTACTTTATCGTTGTATACTATTTTTGTTGCTGAGTTATCCTCTTTATCCAAAACAACCATACCTAGTTCATCCTCTTTATGATTGTCCCCTTTTAGAATTACATGTCTTTTTGTGAATGCAGATAGTTCTTTTGCAATATCCAACATTTCATCTTTTGAGAAGTCCGGTTTCCATTCCTTGTGCAATAAGTAACATGCTTCTGTAGTGTTTGGTAGAACATAATCCCCCAATTTACATAGTTCACCCATTTTATCTGCAAACTCTTGGTCAAAACCATAATAGAATTCCCCATAATCTGCCATTGCAGGATCTACAAATACTTGTCCTCCTGGTTTTAGTCTTGAAGCAACAATATCCTTTATGTAATCCAATTGTTTTATTGATCCAATGTATCCTGTGTATATTGCATCAAAATATATCCCTTCTTTTTCCCAGTGCTCCTGAATAGACGGAAGGTCTTCTGTTAAATCCCTAAATGTATACCCTGAGAAACCGGAAGTGTGTGTTGATAGTACAGCTGAAGGCAATACTGCCGTTTCTATTCCAAATGCAGATATTATTGGTAACGCTACTGTTATCGAACATTGTCCATAGCAGGATATATCCTGAATAGTTAAAATCTTTGTTGTTTCGGTCATTTTATCCACCAAATGTTATTTATAATTAATTCTTATATTATTTTTTTATTTTATTGAATCCCATAATAATATTTAATTTTATTTAATAAAAGATTTACCATAAAGAGGATAATGGCATCAAATCTATGTTAAATAATTTCAAATGTACAAAAAAAGACATTGAATTAATTTATTAATTTATCCTATTGTTTAGAACTTTTTTTACTTAACATTTTTTTAGTTCAGCATACCTCATATTACTGTTTTAGCGGTTAGAGAAATAGTGTATCCTGTCCCAAATATCAACCAAAATAATTAGCAATCAAAGAACATATATAATAATCATTAATGTTTTCTATATGTAATAAGACATAGTTAGGTGTTTAGTATGGATATTAAAGAGAATTTAATTAATGCATTAAATGGAAAAGAATGTGAAAAGACACCCGTTACTGCATTTCCTTCAGTATTAACAACAGAATTACTTGTAAGAGCAAATACCACTTTTGATGAAGCAAACCATGATGCTGAAAAAATGGCAGAAGTTGCAGGCTCATTATATGATTTTACAGGCATCGAAGGTATAACAATACCACTGGATTTATGGTTTGAATCGGAATCATTTGGTTATGTTGTCAAAAGACAGAACGGAACGTTAACACCCGAAATTTGTGATGCCCCATTTGATATGCCCGAAGATATAGAAATACCTCCAGACTACACAAGTACGGGACAGTTCCCCACAATAGAAAAGGCAGCCAAAATACTGCATGAAAAATATGATGATAAGAACGTGCCCATTATAGGCGAGGTTACTGGTGCATTTACATTATTAACAGATTTAGTTGACTTGGGAAAAATAATCAAAATGTTAAACTCAGACTATATTGAAATTGATGATGCACTTGAAGAGATTAATGATTTATTAATAGATGAAATAAAGTTCTACCAAGAAATTGGTGTTGACTGTATTGTTATTAATGATCCAAGTTCTACAGCAAAAATTATTAAACCAGACCTGTTTGTCAATCTCATACAACCTTATCTCATTGAATTATCCGATGCAATGGATGTTCCGGGAGTCTTACATATTTGTGGCGATACAAATTCCAATCTAGAGGGAATGCTCTCCTGTGGATATGAAGGCTTAAGCATATCCCAAGAGGTTGATATTAATCATGCAAGAGAAGTTAAAGAAAGGATTGGTAGTAGGAGTGTTATCTGTGGAAATTTAGCTATTGGTGAAACATTACTAATGAAAAGTCCTGATGAAATCCGAGAAGAAGCAATTAATTGTCTGGATAAAAAAGTAGATGTTTTGGGTCCTAGTTGCAATATTGCTTATGAAACACCTTTGAACAACATTAAAGCAATGGTTGATGCCAGGGACGAATATTTTTAATATTGCAATAATAATTAATATCATAGTGTAATCATCATTAACTTCCCATTTTCGTTTTTTAAAGATTTTCAACTATTTTAAAATCATTAAAGGGATATACTGACAACATTCCAATGATTTCTTACCTATACTAAAAGTTATTATATTTTTCTTTTTTTAGGCATAAAAGTAATACTTTAATAATATTAATTACACTTGTCGTACAGATTATAATTATGAAATTATCGGATGAATTAAGGCAATATTTATTAGACAATGGTGCTAGTGAGGTTGGTTTTGCTGATATTAGTGATGTCAGCATAATTGATGGCTATGATTACGGTATTGTTTTTTATATAACATATCCTAAAAATATTATCCGAAATATGAAAAATGCTCCTACAATGGAATATGTACTGGAATTGGTTGATATGAATTCGCGTCTTGATAATATAGGCATGCTGTGTGAAAAATTTCTTATCGATAAAGGATTTAATGCTTATGCTCAGACAAAAAAACGTTTAGGTCACGATTTTGGTAAAAACAATTCTTTTGATTTACCCCATAAAACCGTTGCAACAAAGGCGGGACTGGGATGGATTGGTAAGTCTGCACTTTTAACTACCACAAAATATGGATCTGCTTTAAGATTATCCAGTGTTTTAACTGATGCTCCCCTTGAATGTGGTGAACCCATATTAACATCCAAATGTGGTTCCTGTATGATGTGTAGGGATGCGTGTTTAGGTGGTGCTATTAGTGGTGAAGAATGGAACTATAAAAAGCATAGAAACGAATTTTATGATGATAAAAAATGTGAAAACTTTGCTTTGAAAGTATCTGAGGTTAATTTAGGTAAGGCAGACACCGTCTGTGGCAAATGCATCTATGCTTGTCCATACACAAAAAAGTATATTTTATAATCATTAATATTTTTTTATGTAAAAGTAATACTTTTTACCTTTTTTCAAGTTTTTAGTAATACAAATAATACCTTTAAATATTACTAATACAAATATAGTATTAATTAATTGCAGATAAATAATACTTGGTTTATCATACAATTAATTATATTTCAAAAAGTTGTGTTCAAATGTTACAAAAATTCTTGATATCTGGTGAAATATACGAAAACAGAAAAAGATACGTGATATTTTCTTCAGGAGAAGAGTTCGTATTAAACATTAACAAAAGCAAATCATCAGATAAACCGAATAAAGAAGATAAATTCATTCTATCCAAATTAAGGAACGAAGAATTAATAAACAAATTATCCCAAGAAAATAATAACTATTGGTATTCCATTGATTTTAAGGACGAAGAGGGAAAGGAAATAAAACTTTCAAATATTAAATGTTTTACAAATCCCACATTAATTAGCTACGAACTGGAACAATACAAATTAGCATTATTTAATTAAGATTCTTCCAATTAAGTCCCCCGAATCAACTAAGATATTGATGTACCAAAAAAATAATTCATTTTTCAGAATGCTACATATACAGATATAACCATTCTGAAAAAAACCTATTTTCTTTTAAAACAATAATTTAGTAAATTACAAATCCAATCTTCTTTGATTAGAACTATTTTTCTCATTTTTATCATCATAATTAAAATATGATTTTAATAGTCCCACCTGTTCCGGAGACAAATTTAACTTCTGAGACATATCATCCAACGAATCCAAATAAATGCCTGAAACACGTAATTCCATAACTTTACGAGCTAATTCTCTATCAAATCCAGGTAATTTAGATATTTCATCAACAGATGCCTTATTTATTTCAAAAATATTTGAATCATTTCCATCATTCAAATCGTTGATTCTCTGATTATTATTCACATTAGCCTCTGTTCCAAACATAGAATAATAATCACCACTTTTATTATCATCATTCCTTATTCCTTGATTGTGGAATGATTTACTACTTATCCTGCCAAGATATGGTTTAATTAGCATCAATGACCGGATTATTGCAACAAACCAGAATAAAATAGAAAACCAAATAGCATAATTTTCAATTGTTTGGTTTGAACCAAGTATTATTGCCAAAAAGAAGGGAATTAAATAAATAATACCTTCATACAACCATTTTCTCTCATCAGCCCTTAATCCAATATAAACAAATGCAAATCCACCAAACAATGGTAAAATAGCCACCAAAACCCATAATGAATGGAAAATCTTCCAAACAATACTCTTTTCATTCATACTATCAACCCATACAAAAACGATAACTATTTATGGTTAAACACTAACTGCTTATGATTGTTAACAACCCTCTCCTTATCCAACGATTCATTATTAAGATTATCCAAATCCTGTTTTTGACCAATATCTTCAACATCATGTGCAAAAGATATTGTTAACTTATTATCATCAGCATCAACTTTATTTGAAGTAACGGCATCCCCTTCCATGTTAGAGACATTACCCGTTAATGGATTGGAAACATGATGTAGATTTTTATACAAATAATATACTATTACTAAAGAGCCAAGAACTATTAAAGGAGTTCCATCCAGTACAATTGCCCCAGCTGCTTGTGTAGGTAACATGAAAGCTAACAAACCCATACTAATCAACCTCTCCTTGTAGTAATTTACTTTCCTTTATTATAGATTTAATATCATGTATATTAAATAATTATACTATTGAATTTAGATTGTTGTTATTTAGCATAATATTTATATTATTCTTTCAATATTATTAATTAGATATTTGATAATTGGATGATTATTTATGCCTAATGAAAAGGAATATTTTAATTTTGAGGATAAAACCGTTGATTTTCCATTCTATAGTAATGGGAAATTCTTTCAAGATAAAAAATCGTATGTCCTAATTGCCTCCTTGTTACTATTTGTGTTCCTAATTTTCGGTCCGGTAAAGTTCTATGATTATCAGGAACAAGCCATTCTCTCTTTAGTAATGTTAATTCCATTGTTATATTACGGCGAAGGTAGGCTTTGTACTCTTTTTAGAAAACCCGTAATGAAGGATTTGCGTACAGTAATTTTTTCTTGTGTAGCTTATTTCCCCTATATTTTCATAGTGATTTCAATAGGAGTGTTATTTGAATCAATTCTTGGAATTAATATCGTAAGTACAATAAGTAACACTGCCGGAAACCTTGATTTAGTGTTTTTAATCTTTGAGTTTATACAAATTATTGGTGAAGAACTTTTTAGAGTAATTTTATTCTTAGTTGTTTTAACCATTTGCTTTAAATATTCTGGCAATCGTAAAACTTCAATCATTATTGGAACTATTATAGCACTGGCCGTATTTGGACTAATGCATATCAATTCATATCCTAACATATTATATTGTTTCGTAGTGATGGGAATTGGAAATTTTTTCGAGTTATATCCTTATTTGAAAAGTAAGAATGTATTATTATCCATCATTGTACATTTCATACTTAATATTATAATTACAGTAATACGTTTAAATTTATAGATAAAATTAGCTCAGTAGAAAACCTATTTTTTCAATTTTTCGATTTTGGAATATCAAGACAGAAAAACTCCTTCATTACTAGACTTATCACAATTGAAAAGTCGATTTAACTGGAAAATGAGGTTATATTTTTGTTTTAACAGCAATAATTATGCTCAAACCATATTTAATAGTATTTTTCCTTTTATTATACACGATTACCCCACAAGTCAAAGCAGTATTTACACATTTAGCCACAGCACAATAAAAGATTTAAGTTGATTAATAATTAAAAAAAAAGAAATTTTCTGGTTACTCATGTACCAGAATACATTTACTTTCATCTTTTTTCATGTCATGATAGAATTCTAATGATTTTTCATTAAAGTCTATTACATGAATCATTTCATATAATTCTTCATCCAGTTCCGGATTGATTTCATGTAGCTTATTTGGGAATTCTCGTATTATTTCCTTGTTGAATGCTATTCTTTTTTCATTTTCAAATATTGCTCCGTAGTATATGTCAGCTTCAACCAAATCCTGGAACATGTGACTTCCAAAGGACAGTTCAGGTACGTAACCAACTTGACTATATGATTCTTCAAGTATTGCTGAAAATTGGCTTATTTCTGCAAATGCTACAGGTATTCCTAATTCTGGTGATGATGTTCCTATTCTTCCAGGAACTATTAACATTGACTTTTTGTTTCCTTCTTTACAGTATTCATTGATTTGTCCTATTATTCTTGCTATTAAGCTTTTTTGGGCATATGGATATTCATAGTAATCGTGTGGGTTTACATATACCAATGTGTCTATTATTTCTTTTCTTGACCTTCCCATTGAAGCGTTTTCTATGTGGAAGTATGTGTCCCCCTTATCTTGTGGTATTTCTATTATTTCTTTTGTCGTTGAGATTTGTAGTGGTCTGCACTGTAAAAGATTTACTACAAATGATTTGTCTTCGCCAATATTAACTGTGTATTCTATGTCTACAGGGTAATCATATGCCTGTTCTAATGTTTTTAGTACTTCTTTCATCATTTTAATGAATTCATTGTTGTTTACTATTCCATTACAGTTGACAAATACTACTTCCCTATTTTGTCCTCTTTCACTTAGCCTTCTTTCTGCTTCTGTGTCATGTTCTATAACTGAATTTTTTGCGTACCTTGGCAATACGTCTATTCCTTCATTTACAGGTATTTCATGTATTGATATGTTTTTTATGTCAAGTATGTCTAGTGAGTGTTGCGAGTATCTGTGTCTTTCTGCTATGTCCGGATGGTCTATTGCATGTGGACGGTTTAGGTTGATTATTCTGGGGTAATCGTTTTTAGTTCTGTCTACTGCTTTTGTTCCCAATCCCATCACTAATCTTAGCATTCCCTCGTTTTGTCCGGATCCGGGAGTTGGTGAGTAGGGACTGTATGAGAATCCTACACCTGCTATTGTTGGGAAGAAATAATCACCATAATATGATCCTGATACTCTTTGTACCAGTAACCCCATCTGTTCATCTTTATCATCCAAATCATTCAATACACGATATTCCAGGGCAGATATGTTCATTGTACTTGCATATACTGTTTTTACTGCTTCTTCAAATGCTTCCAGTCTTTCTTCTATTGTACCTTGGTTTACACAGAATACTGATTCATATTTTCCTGCAAAAGCGTTTCCAAATCCGTCTTCCAACAGACTACTGGATCTTACTATTATCGGACTTTGTCCATAATAATCCAGTACCCTTCTGAATTTTTCTTTTATGTCATCAGAGAAAGTTCCATTTTTCAATCCCTCCTCGAGTTCCTTACCTGCTTCATAGTACCCTTCTTTGGTTCTTTGCCTTACCCTGATATTCCATAAATCGTTTGAGACTATGTAGGTGTAGAATAGGTCTGATCCTATGTAGAATGAGTCTTCCGGTTCAAAGTTTTTGAATAGGTCTGGTCTGTCCTTTTCTATTATTTTTCTTGCAAGAAGCATTCCACATGATTTTCCCCCAATCATTCCACTTCCTACCAGTCTGTTGTATATGTTCATGTAGTCTTCATAGTCAAAGTATTCTCTTATTTTTTGTGAGACTTTTTTGTCCTTGGCCATCATCATACTGCACATCTTGTCACATTTGTCTGTTACATCCACCCCATTTTCATGCAGTAGTTCTGTGGCTGTGAAGAATCTTTCCCAACTGTCTGTATTTTGTTCGTTGTAATCTGATGAATTAATTACTTTGTAAAATTTACTTACTTGCATTCCATCGGTTAGGGCTGTTACACTTCCTGTTTCCGGATTGTATTTGTGGCCTAAGAACATTTCTTTTGTGTATCTGTTCCATACTTTTAGTGGATGTACATATATCTCCTCGTTGTTTGAGTATATGTCCAAGAATAGTTGGGTTGTTTCCCTTATTTTTGCTATTGCTTCAAAGGAGTGTTTCCCCCGTATTACTGGAAAGTATGCGATTGTGTCTAATGAAAAAAGATACGGGCATGTTACTCTGAAGAAGTTTCCCATCATCAAATCCGTTGACCATACAGACTGTAAATCAGATAGGCAGTCAAAAACGTAGAATGCATCCCATCCCTCTTTTGTTATTATATTATGTACTTCCAATGTGAATGATTCAAATTGTTTCATGGGGTCTACTTTGTAGATTTTTATTCCGTTTCTTTCTATCATTGCAAATTCTGTGTTGGAATTTGATTGTTCTTTTTCCAGTTCTTTAAAATCATCTTCGGTCATTGGTATTAATGGTTCGTGTTGTCCGAAATTTATATATATCAAGTTTCTTCCATCTTCCAATGCTTGTTTTACGAATGGATTTACAAAGTATGAAAATTCCTTTAGATTTGATACTTGCCAGACAACATTATCTCCTAATCTTATATTATCCAATGCTTCATCTAGTTGGTCGATACCACATTTTGTTCTTTCAAAAGCCACCATAGTATAAACTCCATAATGTTCAATATTTTTGGTAAATTCTTTGTTGTTTTGTGTTTATGTTCAATTTACTATAAAAAAGTATTGAAAAATTTTCAAAAATATAAATAAACACTATACATAAACATCCAAAAAATTATATTAGTGTTATTAGATTATCCCCCGATTTCTAGAAATGTACATAATAAATAACATATTATATTAAATAATGTTTCATAATTAACGGAAATATACTTCCGATTAAAATTTAGTTAAATAAAAAGATAGTGAAAAAATTATAAATTTGAAAATACAGAAATAATATATAACTTACTAAACTAATTTATATAAAAAAAATAACTGATTATTATGGCAATACATCCAATTGAATTCCGATATGGTACTCCTGAAATGAAAGCCGTATGGGAACAGGAAGCAAAATTACAAAACATGTTAAAAGTTGAAGCAGCACTAGCAAAAGCTGAAGGTGAAATAGGTTTAATACCTAAAGAAGCAGCTGATGAAATAAACAAAAAAGCTACAACAGAATATGTTAAACAAGAAAGAGTAGATGAAATTGAAAAAGCTACAAACCATGATATCGGTGCTTTAATGAAAGCACTGGAAGAAGTTTGTGATAATGGTGCAGGAGAATACGTGCACTATGGTTCAACCAGTAACGATATTATCGATTCATCCCAATCACTACAGTTAAAAGATTCAATAGAAATCATACGTGAAAAAATCATAAGATTAATAAAAATCTTAATAGACTTGGCAGAAGAACACAAAGATACAGTAACCATTGGACGTACACATGGACAACATGCATTACCAACAACATACGGTATGAAATTTGCCATCTATATTGATGAATTAACACGTCAGCTGGAAAGACTCGAATTAACCAAGGAACATGTTTGTGTTGGTATGATGACCGGTGCAGTCGGAACCACCGCCGCATTAGGGGAAACAGGTTACGATATACACATGAGAGTATCAGAAATATTAGGATTAAACCCTGTACACATTTCAAACCAGGTAGTGCAGAGGGACAATCACGCAGAATACGTTATGACACTAGCAAACCTTTGCAGTACACTCGAAAAAATGGCACTAGAAGTACGTAACTTACAAAGAACCGAATTAATGGAAGTTGGGGAAAAATTCGACCCGGAAAAACAAATGGGCAGTAGTACAATGCCACATAAAAGAAACCCAATTACTGGTGAAAGAATTTGTGGAGTGTCAAGAGTAGTAAAATCATATGTAAATGCAGCCTTACAAAACAATCCGCTATGGCATGAACGTGACCTTACAAATTCATCATGTGAAAGAATAATACTACCCGAATCTGCTATTTTAACAGATTACATCCTAAACTTATCCATCAAATTGTTCTCCAAACTAGATTTCTATGAAGAAAACATTGAACGCAACTTAAATGCAAGTAATGGATTAGTTATGGCAGAAAGATTCATGTCCAAATTAACACAAAAAGGTATGGGAAGACAAAGTGCATATGCACTTGTAAGACGTTGTGCAATGGATGCTTATGCAGAAAACACGGGACTTCGTGAAATGGTGTCTAAACAGGAAGAAATACTTAAGTATATGAGTCAAGAAGAAATTGATGAAACATTAGATCCACACACATACCTTGGCAGTAGCAACAAATTTGTTGACAATGTAATTAATTATGCACAAAAATTCATTGAATAAAACAATTATACATAACCTCCCTTCTTTTTCTAGATTTTATGTTGAAAAGTAATCAAAAATAATT
>CADBRM010000010.1 GCA_902797085.1 uncultured Methanobacteriaceae archaeon | reverse complement strand
TTATATGTTAGGTCCAATAGTAACCGATATTGCACCAGCATATGACCACATCGTTTCTGCAATTGGTGCTGCACAATGTGCTAAATCTGGAGCAGACTTCATCTGTTATGTAACACCTGCAGAACACCTTGCATTACCAGACGTGCAGGATGTAAAAGAAGGAGTTATCGCTACAAAAATAGGAGCTCACGCAGGAGACATAGCTATTGATATGGAAAGATTCGGTGAAGATGACATAAAAATGGCTGATGCTAGAAAATCACTTAACTGGCCTGAACAATATGGTTTAGCAATGTGGCCGGATGATGCTAAAGCAATCAGAGATAAAAGACCACCTGAAGAAGAAGACACATGCACAATGTGTGGTAACTACTGTGCTATTAAAATTGTAAATCAATGGCTAGACAAAGCAGATAAAACTGCATTTGACTAAAAAAAAAAAAAATAATAAAAATTTTTTAAATATCTAAAAAAAAATAATAGGAATTTCCTATTATTCCTCTCTTTTTTCAATGATAGTTAAGGTGCAAAAAACTTTGTAACTTCCTGAACATAATCTGCCTTGGTAATAACAGAAATTTTCTGGTTTTTTTGGAATAAGGTATCTTTCTGGGGTATAATCAATTCACCGTTTTCATATACTGCACATACAATGAAATTCTCCGTAGGACTGTAATCTAAAACTCTCTTACCGAATAACTTTTTATTATCCAATTTTAAATCCAATAATTCCGTAGATCCCCTACCCAATACAATCAGGTCAGCAATTTTAGGCCGGGTAATGATTCTTTCCAGATAAGTTGCTACCGTTGATTCCGGACTTACAGTAACATCTATTCCCACATTTTTAAATGCTTCTTCATGTTCCAGATCATTTACCCGAACAATGGTTTTTTTAATGTTAGGAAAACTTTTACTCATCACTGCACTTAACATATTTACCTTATCATCACCCGTGGCAGCAACAAATACATCAGCATCACTGATATCCGCATCTTCCAATATCTGTAAACTAGTAGCATCCCCTTTGATTACCATAGCTTTTGAACGTTCGGCAACTTCTTCAGAAATGGTTTCATCACTTTCAATTATTGTTACACTCAATCCTTCCCTAATTAATGATTGAGAAAGATTTAATCCTACTCTTCCTGCACCAACTATTATAACATACATATTTTCACATTATGAATTTATGATTATAATTATTTTTTTATTATTATATAAGTTTGATATTATTCGAAATAGAATTGAAAAATTGAAGTATAGAAAAAAAATATAAACAACAAAAAACATAAATATTTTTATTTATGATTTTTTCATTTAATATGATTATAATTAGTAATTACATTTATTAAAAATATTTAAAATAAAAAACATTATTTCAAAGGAAATTATTGTTTAAATTATTAATAACCGCGTATTAATTTTATAATATTTATTTAAATTTAAGAAATTATTGTGATATACATGAGTAAACATTGGACAGAACGTATTGCTGAAGAGTTAAGCAAACAAGGAAGAGACGAATATGTAATAGGAAGTGGAACTTCCATTTCTGGATCAGTACACATTGGTAATAGCTGTGACGTTTTTATTGCAAATGCCGTTAGTAAAGAATTAAGAAATCTGGGTGAAAATGCCAGAACCTTATGGATTGCCGATGATTATGATCCTTTAAGAAAAGTGCCTTATCCGTTACCGGAATCATATGACCAATACTTAGGACAGCCATACTATGAAATTCCTTGTCCTGAAGGATGTTGTGATAACTTTGTAGAACATTTCCAAAAACCGTTCACAACAGCATTAGAACCGTTTGATATTCAGGAATTAGAAATCAAAAGTGGAGCTTACATGTATAAAAATGGAATTTATACTGAAGCAACAAAAATAGCATTAGAAAACGCCGAAAGAATTAGAGAAATATTCAATGAATACAGGGAACATCCTTTAAAAGAAAATTGGTTACCTTATAATCCTATTTGTACAGAATGTGGAAGGGTAAACACAACTGAAGCATATGACTTTGAAGGAACTACCGTAAAATATAGGTGTGAATGTGGCCACGACGGTGAAATGGATTATACTACAGGTAAAGGAAAACTCACCTGGAGAGTTGAATGGGCTGCCAGATGGAAAATATTAAACATAACCTGTGAACCATTCGGTAAAGACCATGCAGCCAGCGGTGGTTCTTATGATGTAAGTAAAATTATTTCAGAAGAAATTTTCGATTATCCTGCACCATATCCAGTACCATACGAATGGATTACTTTGGACGGAGATGCCATGAGTAAATCAAAAGGAGTGTTCTTCAGTCCAGAAGCCTGGCTTAAAATAGGTAAACCTGAAACTTTAAATTATTTCATTTTCAGGAACAAACCATTAAAACCTAAAGATTTCTCTCCAAAAATGGGTTTCTTGGATTTGATGGATCAGTATGACAGAGTTGAAAGAATTGCATACGGCATAGAAGAGGCAAGCAACGATAAAGAAAAAGAAAAACTTACCAAAATATACGAAATTTCACAGATTGAAGAGTTACCTGAAGAAATGCCTTTCCAACCTTCATACAGATTCTTAACTGTCGCTTATCAAATCGCTAATGGAAAAGCAGAAAAGATATATGAAATCTTGAAAAATAATCATCAACTTCCTGCCAGACTGGAAGAAGTTGCATTTGACGAATTAAATGATTTCGATAAGGAAACATTCTTACAAAGATTGGAATATGTGAACAACTGGTTAGAAACTTATGCACCTAAATTCGTTAAGTTCCAGGTAATGAAGAAAATGCCTCGTATTGAAATTACAGATGAACAAAAAGAATTTTTATCACAAATATCTGATGTTTTAGAAAATGAAACATTCAACAGTGATGTTGAATTCCATGACAGAATGTATGAAATACTTGAAGCATTAGAAATGAAACCTCAAAAAGCTTTCCAGGCCATATATAAAACAATAATCGGTAAAAAACAAGGTCCACGTGCGGCATCATTTGTTTTATCACTGGACAAAGACTTTGTTATAAAAAGATTCAGACTTGAAGAATAATTTCTTCAATATTTTTTTTTGATAATTATAACTGTTCAAAACCAAATTTGAGAGTTAATATTTGTGCATTATGTGATGCAAAATTTAAGAAACTTTCAACATCAACACTATTTTTAACGTTCAATGCACTGATAATATGACGTGTATATTCAGACATTACATTACTTGTATTCATAGATGTATATGAGATACTTTTATTTAGAAAAGTATAAACATCCTTATCCTGTTCGACCATACGAATTGCTTCATGGAATGAATTAACCGTCTTAACTATATCAAAATACAAATCATTATTTGCTAAGGTAGTCCAAGCCAATCTTTGAGAAGAACCTTCGACCTCAACAAATTTTAAACCATCCAATTCAGAGATATCATTAAATACCTCATCACCATGAGTAAGTAACATCAAACTATCCCTTCCCAATGGAATTGGCTCAAGATCATAAATATATGCCTGAACAGGATCGTCAAAGCCCAATATATCAACAAGCCCCTTATTTGCCAAATCAAATGCAGTATCCATATCCGTTTGCAGTATTCTAATATTATCCAATTGGTATGCCATTGCCAATTCCCGTACAAACTCACATGATATGAATCCTCCGGCCATCACCCATGTTTCTTCATCATCCAAACGTTGTTCCAGCGATTCATATTCCTCCAACAAATCCTTTGCATAATCAGTTAATACCGATCCTTTATTGGACACCTTAACCAGAGGATGAGACAACAGTTCTTCTGCCTTAATGATTCTACGATTTAAAACTGTGTGAGATATACCCAATTCCTTAGCAGCTTTTCTCTGAGATTTTTCTGATTTAATAGCTTTTAAACTATCAAATAACTTATAATCATAGACAATATTATCCAATTCAAGATTTAACTTTTTATTAAGGGCCATAACAACAACTTCTGATAATATATTTTTATATTAAAAATATTTTAGTAAATAGTAAATATAAATTTTTACATAACTATTATTGATAATATTTTAAGAAAAAAAATTCTTTTTATCTATTTAAAATTGGTATAAAATTATTGTAGGGAATAATATGATATATAATGACGCTGTAAATGATATACTTAACAATGTATCTAGAATAACCCAGTCAGTTAGTCAAGAAGACATCAACAAAATGACGGAAATGATTTTATCTGTTGATAATGTTTTCATAATGGGACTTGGACGTAGTGGTTTAGTAGCAAAAGCATTTGGTATGAGATTAATGCACTTAGGATTAAACGTATACATAGTAGGAGAAACAATCACACCGGCAATTACCGACAAGGATTGTCTGATAGCAATATCAGGTTCTGGTGAAACAAGTTATATTATCAGTACCACTGCGATTGCAAAAAGTATTGGAGCAAAAATTATTGCAATAACCTCATATACAGAAAGTTCTTTGGCAAAACAGTCAGACCTCATAGTACAGTTACAAGGTCGAACAAAAATTGATGATGAACCAAACTATATCCGTCGTCAAATTAGCGGTCAACATCAAACATTATCTCCAATGGGAACCATCTTTGAGATTAGTGCACTTATTTTCTTGGATTCAACTATCGCTCAAATGATGCATGATTTAGGAAAAACCGAAGAAGATTTAAAAGCAAGACATACTGTTCTTGAATAAATAATAATTTCCTTATATTTTTTTAATCAATAATTGAAATAATAATGGATTTATCTTCATAGGTATGTATTATTTCAACTAATTCTTTTTTTACTTCATTAATATCAATGTCAACACGTTGATTCAACAGTTCTCCTTTTAATTGTAAAGTTATTGATGCATCATCATCAATATACAATATTTTACCTGGAATAAAGACCCTGTTATATGAAATTTCAACAATTGCATCTTCTTTAAAATTTTCAATGATAAACTCCTCAAGTTCATCCTCTTTAAGCACTATGTACTCTTTTTGCATTGTATCCTACTCTTTAATCCACAAATTACCTTTTCCTTTAACCCCCTTGTCACCAGAATACAGATGATATTTACCTATGAAATATTTTCCGTTGATAAAGGGATTGTGGATGATTTCTTGTAATTTGAATCCAGGCAATATTTGTTCCAGATTCCCGTTGATGACAATTGTGCCTTTTTTCATTTGCCCACCAATCCACTGATTTACATTGCCGTCAATTTGAATAAAACCACCGGACATATGAACTCCTGCCAAAATATCACAATTACCATTAACATGGATTTCACCATTCAACATGTAATCGGCTAATTGTTTTCCTGCATTCCCCCTTATAACAATACGTCCACCAGACATACCTCTCCATTCACCGGCATATGATGCACCACAAAATTCTTTAACGTTTCCATTGATTTCTAGTATACCTCCGGTCATTTCCCTACCGGCGTAACTTTCTGCATCACCATTAACTATTATGTGTCCACCGGACATACGTGCCCCCACATGAAAATCAACATTTCCATTTGCTATTATCTTTCCACCAGACATATAATAACCGATTCTCTTTACTCTTGATAAATCACCGTTAATGACAATAGTACAATCATCCGAATTTTCACTTTCACCGCTGACTTCTATATCAAAATAATCAGATAACTTTTCTTCCTTGTTTCCACGATAAATTACTGTGTCTTCAATTTCTTTTTGCGATTTATCATATAACATTTCAGGAAGAACATTATCAAATTCAATAGCTATTGAAGTTTCCTTTTTCATAGTTAAATTAATTGTTTTCAAATGATTCACCACCATATTTAATGTTTATTCTAGTCTCCGGTTCAACATAATGATCATTTACACCATAATTTTCATATTTAATAGTATAATACTTGTTAAATTCGGGTTTTATTCTTTTTTCCAATGTCTTCTCGTATTTTTCCAATCCTTGAACATTACACCAGATATGATTACTTTTGACTAATTTAACTATTTTGGAGTCTTTGACTAATATCTGACCATCCTTAATGGTATATTTACTGTTTAATAATTTTTCTTCAATTACAGAGGAGTTTGATTTCAAAGTTGGATCAAAATCATTTACATCAATGTCATAAACAGACACATCCGCTTTAGCTCCTACGCCCAGATGACCCCTATCTTCAAGACCCAATATTTTTGAAGTACTTGCCCTGGTTAAAATGGCTATTTCATCCCAGGTATATTCCCTATTATAAGTACCCAGATCTGTTCTATTAGTAGCCCAGTTATGTACTTCATTATCCAGCATGTCCTGTAATTTTTCATTACTCATTAGCCATGAAATTATTTTTGGATATCGGATGAAAGGACCGCCATTTGGTGAATCAGTAGTCAGTGCTATTTTCCAAGGGTCCCTTACACCCATGAAAAATTCAAGTCCGACAGCCCATTGAAGTACACTGACAGGAGCTCTGCTTGAATATATGGAAGGGATTAACCCGGAAGCTGTTTCAACTTCAATATCCTTATTGGCCCATTTTAAACCTGTCAATCTAAATAAATCGTATTCCATTGGAGCATCTGCAGTCATGGTGGTTGTTTCGTCGAATGTTATTTGACCGATATCACAGGTCAAATGGTCATGCTTATTTATGTAGTCTATTAACTCTGTTGCACCTGATGAAACGTCCCTCCATGAGGTTCCCTTATAAGCATGAAATTGGATATGTGTACAATGCATTATCTGATTCCTGTCGACATTTTTGTTCTTTTTAATGTCCTTAACGCAATCAAATGTTTCAAGTGTTGTTTCATAATTTCCCGGATGTCCCAAATCATTAGTATGAACATGCACAGAATGCGGAAGACCCAGTCTTTCATTTACTTTTGTCAAGGAAGTAATAACTTCCCTGCCTGTAACGCCCCAATGAGGTTCAGGATCATCCAGTCCATCCACATTTTTTCCCCAACCCCAAGCTTCACTACCGCAAGGGTTAACTATTTTGATTCCGTAACCTTTTGCTAACTTTAGCCATTTAGATATAAATAACGTCAAATCATCCAATCTATTTTCTTTAACATACTTTAACATGAACCAGTTGTTTCCGAATAAAGTCAATGTAGGAATATCCAGATTAGGAATACTGTTAATCTCTTCATGTGCGTGTTTGGCTTCCAGAGGAGGAACTGCCGCTTCAGTCACTGTGGTGTAACCCATTTTTGTGTAACGGTACCCTATGGTAGGACATGTCGGGAGTGAAAAACCTGCTTCAAAACCGGATACTTCATCCTTAGGTGCTGCTCTAACACCTTTACGGATATCCTCCGGCCTGTATAACCTCCCAATGGATAGTTTAGGTCCTGCAATATGTGAATGTAAATCAACACCTCCCGGCATAACCAGTTTACCTGATACATCCAAAACCTTTGCATCAGAGGATACTTTGTCTACTATTTTATTATCCCTGATAAAAATATCCGTTTCTTCTCCATTTACATCATTCTTTGGATCGAAGACCACACCGTTTTTTAAAATATATTCCATCATTCATCCTCCATCTGCTTTAACTGTTCCAATCGTTCATACAATCTTGTTAAAATCCATTCATCAGAATGACAGTTTTCAGGCTTATCTATAACTTTCTTCATGAACAATGGAATAGAATCCATACGATAAGCAGTACCTTCAGTTTCCACACCGACCCGAGTACTTGGTAACACTATGTCCGACAATTCAGTATATGGTCCCCAATGTGTGTCAATCTGAATAGTTGGAATATTGACCAAATGTTGAATGGTGTAACCCGGAAATTGTACTCCCGGATCTGCTGAAACTGCCATGAAAAAATCAGGTTCCCGTCTGTTTAACAGATCTATTGTAGTTGTTTCCCCAACCATAAACCTTGGGTATCCTCTTGAAAAATCAACACCATACGGATATCCTGTTTCTGAAGTTAATGCAATGTTAAAACCGCTGACATTGAAAAATCCCCTCATAGGCAACATGGACCATTTTGAATAATTATTTAAATCTTCCACCAGTTGAATCAAAACATCCACATTTTTCTGTTTGGCTAATGTTTGAGATACTCCCAATCCAAAGAACAATGCTCCATATTCTGCATTTTTCATTGTTTCCACTAAATTTTCCAATCTTTCTATAGGAACACCCGCAATTTCTTTTTCATCTAATTTTTCACCTTTTAAAAGCATACGCAAAGCATTAAAAAGCAAATAGTCTTCATTCATATTGAATTGTATCCATTCATCAGAAACCTTAGCAGTATTTGTGTATTTTGGATCTAACGTAATTATTGTCCTATCCTTTCTTCCGTTTCTTCTGAAAAATCCTTCAGGGAATGTGGTATATCTGGAGAGGTGTCTTGGATGGTCATCCATAGGATTTGTTCCAACATATATTATTACATCCGCCCTATTTTTAACTTCACCCAGAGTCATTACAGGATGACCAACATTTTGAAATGCCTGTATTGATGAACCGTGGCATATTGTTGATTGATTATCAATGACCGAACCCGTTATTTCGGCAATTTTAATACCCTTTTTTATTGCTTCTACAGAAGTTTCTCCCCAACCATACAATACTGGGCGAACACTGTTATACAATAATTCAGCTGTTTTATCAAGTGCAATATCCCAGGTGGTCTCCTCCAATATCCCTTCACTATTTCTTACCATAGGATTTAACAATCTTTGATCCTTGTCATTTATTATTTTACTTGCACCTATCCTGCAAGCATGACGTACTCCCACAATTTCCTTATCTTTTAAAAGATAAGTGATGTCATCACAATTATTCCCGCAATAAGAACAGGAACAATTCCTAACCACTTCATCATAATCTGTTATAGGTTTTTCCACAATTATTCCCCCATCTTCTTATAAACTGGTCTGTCAGACAACTGTTCAGCTTTCAAATTATATTTACCGTATACTTTATTCATCAATTCAGATACCAATAGTACATCTTCATCAGTTTTTGATATTTCTGCCGTAACACCCTTGTAAGTTGGAACATTACAACAATAGGTTTCGGGACTAATTACTATGTTAGCCCATGGCCCCTTAGGTAAAAAAATCATTCCCTCATGAGGTGCATCATGAGACTTGTCAACAAAAACAACCACTTCCCCCCAGTCTGATTTGATTTTTATTTTATCTCTCGGATTTAAGGATAATTTTTTCATATCATTAATATCCATGAATGCAACGGCAGCTGCTTGTCTGTATTCATCTTTAAGTGTTGAACCTTTTTTTTCATAAAACGCTTGAATAACACTTGTTCCCGTGTTTAATATGACTTTCATAATTATTCTCCATGATATATCGCTTTTGTCGGACATGTTTGAGTACAAGTCATACAACTTCTACATTTCTCCGGATGGAATAATGTTATCACACCATTTTCTACCAACATAATTACTTCGGTAGTTTGAGGTCCGTTCCCCCCTATCACTTCCGGACATATTTCCTGGTTGACTGGACAAACAATTATACATGCCCCACAACCCAAACAATAATTTTGATTAACTTTTAACATAGAATACTCCCATAGACTTTATAAATATAATAATATTAACGTTATTGAAATTTTTATTAAACTATATGATAATTCTATTTATATAATTCAAATTTTTAGTATTTTACTAAGATTCTGACAATGAAAAATTTAGTTGAAAAAAAATTATAATAAATTAATATTTTAATAAGTAATGACAAAAATATATTTATAATAATTTATCATTACATTTGATAAGGATGATGTAAAAATGGGAAATGTTAAAAAAGAAGACATTATGGCAATTCTCGAAACATATGATAAAGAAGATATTACTATCGCAACATTAGGTAGTCACACTGCTTTACATATTTTAAGAGGAGCAAAACAAGAAGGATTTAAAACCGCAGTTGTTTGCGAAAAAGGAAAAGAAGTACCGTACCAAAGATTTGGTGTAGCTGATGAATTTATATTCGTTGATGAATACAAAGATATTGTTAACGAAGAAGTACAAGAACAACTAAAAGCAATGAATGCTATTGTTGTTCCTCATGGTTCATTTGTAGCATATGCTGGATTAAGCAATGTGGAAGACAAATTTAATGTTCCAATGTTTGGAAACCGTGACATATTAAGATGGGAAGCTGAAAGAGACAAAGAAAGAAAAATGATTACCGAATCCGGAATCAGAATGCCTAACAAATACGAAGATCCTAAGGATATCGATAAAGCTGTTATGGTAAAATTCCCTGGTGCTAGAGGAGGACAAGGTTACTTTATCTGTTCCAGTTATGAAGAATTCCAAGAAAAAATTGAGGAAATGAAATCAAGAAGTTGGATTACAGACGCCGATGTTGAAGATGCACACATCGAAGAATACGTATGTGGAACTAACTACTGTATACATTACTTCTACTCCGCATTAAAAGATGAAGTTGAAGTTTTAGGTATGGACAGCAGATATGAAACCAACATTGACGGTATTGTAAGAATTCCTGCACAAGAACAAATCGAAGCAAACTTAAGCCCTTCCTATGTTGTAAGTGGAAACCACCCTGTTGTAATCAGAGAATCATTATTACCACAAGTATTTGAAAATGGAGACAGACTTGTAGAAACAGCTAAAAAATTAGTTAAACCAGGTATGAACGGTCCTTTCTGTTTACAGTGCTTAGTAAATGATGACCGTGAAATTGTTATCTTTGAAATGAGTGCACGTATTGATGGTGGAACAAACACATTCATGAACGGATCTGCATACTCATACATCCAATTTGGAGAAGTAATGAGTATGGGTCGTAGAATTTCCAGAGAAATTAAAAACGCTATAAAAGAAGACAGATTAGATGTAATCATTACTTAAATCTAATCTTTTCTTTTTCCTTCACCACCATTTAAAATGAAATGACTGATTTTTCATATAATATAATACATTATACTCTTAGAAAAGATTGATTAAAAAACAGATAAAAAAAACATATGTTTAATATTCTAAAAAATT
>CADBRM010000009.1 GCA_902797085.1 uncultured Methanobacteriaceae archaeon | reverse complement strand
TGTATTGAATTCATTTCTATTTCAAAGAAATTATGAGATACATCTATAATAAAATGTATACTTCCTGCAAGTACGCCTATAGTCAGTGATTGGAAAACTAATGATAATACTATGAAATGGAATATTGCTTCCAGTACTTCATGAACTATCCATGTTACAAATGATGATTTTACTATGTTATGTACTACCTCACCAAAGATTATGTAGAAGTCACTGAAGGTGTGCCATAATATTCCATGCAATATATCTGAACAGGCAAGTACAATTGCTATATAAAACCATTCTAGATTCATCTTTTTCACCAACATTACTTTGTACTTTTATTATATTATTATTTTTGTATTTTTTATTAGTTAAAGTTAATTAAAAATAATTATAACAATGTGAAATAATATATATTATAAAAAATATAATATTACACATAAACCGAAATAAGGTATAATGTCAAGGAAAAACCCTTAACCTAAAGGAGGCTAAAAACATGAAACCACCTTGTGAGATAGTAGTATGGTATGTAATACCATCAATCAGGTCAAAACTAGCAAAAGAACTATTAAACCTCGGAATGAAACAAAAAGACATTTCCCAATTGCTGGACATAACCCAACCGGCAGTAAGTCAATACATTAGTGACAAAAGAGGACATGAAATAAAATTTGACCCTGAAGTAGATCAATACATAAAGGACATGGCACAAGACATGAAATCAGGACAACTACAGCCTATTGATTTAATACCAAAATTCTGTCATATCTGTAAAACGATAAAAACGCAAGAAGTGCTCTGTCAACTCCACAAAGAAAAAGTGAACATACCAACCTACTGTAATGTCTGTATGGGAAGCCACTCAGACGCAAGCATATTCGAACTTCATGACTAACAATAGATAAAACTCTATTGTTACTACTATTTTTTTAAAATAATGTTGTTTGTTTATTACTTCTTAATAGCATAGACTTCTGTTTTGCTTTGTGAATCACATCTTTTTTTCCTAACTTTCCTATTAACAATGGTGAACTGTCATCATGCAAACCTATATTTCGTTCAACTCTTTTTGCACTGTTATTTGCATAACAGTATTTGCATAGATTACTGCAGGTATCATATGCTCCAATATCATTCCATGGTAGGCATTTACAGTATTTTCGACTACCCCTATGTTTAATGTTTTCCTTGAACTTGATATTATTGGCTTTTTCTAGGATATCTGTTGTTACACATCCCGAATTATTTATTCCATACTTTTCCAGGTTTTCGTCATATGCACAACTTTGTATTTTCATCGAATATTTCTTTGATATCTTTCCCATGTTTTCTATTAAAAGTCGCTTATCGCCTTTTGTTAATTGTATAATTTCGGGCATGTTTTTATAGACTTTCCTATACATATCAACAAAACTAAATACACAAAAAGAAACATTATCATGTAATCTTGAAGTTATATATTCAAATTCTTTAATATGGTAGTCTGTTGTGTATTTTTCTGTAAGGAGTATTGGATCAAAACGCCATGAAACCCTATCCTTTCCAACAATTTCGGATAACTTTTTTAGAGTATCAATTGATTTATCAATGCAGGGCACATTTGCTTCTACATCATTTCCATAAGAAGTAATTGTATAATAACAGAAAATATTATATTTCTTTATTATTTTTGGCAAATGCTCCAGAATTGGAGAATAATTTTTTGAACAGAAAATTATTGCATCTACAATATCAGGTGACAAATCATAATGGGTTACCTGATTTGGATTATATGGATTGCGTGTGTATACAAAGCCTTCTTCTAACCTATTGATTAACCAGGGAGTAAAGTAGTTTACTATATCCGTGCGTCCACCAACATTAATTATCATAATTTATCCTCAAAAAATAATATTAATATTTATAATCCGGCAGAATAATTAATATTTCCCATAATAGATAGAAAAAAAGTTTCACATCACCAATTATAAAAAGCAATACCTTTAAGTAAATCACATTTAAAATGAATACATATAATAGATTCATTTTAAAAGATAATATCATTAACCATATCAGTTTTTAAGTATTTTACTCTTTTTTCTAAAAATTCTTCAATATTTATTAATAATATTTCAGAATTATAACAATGTTAAATTTTATATGTGGTTACAAACAAATAGATTAACATGAATAAATTTTTTACGATAGATAACATCAAGGACATACTCACTGGAAAAGAAATATTGATGGGTAACTTTGGATTTGAAAAGGAAGGGTTAAGAATAAATGATAAAGGTGAACTATCCCTAACACCACATCCTGATGTTTTTGGAGACAAGCTAAAAAATCCGTACATAACAACAGACTTCTCCGAAAGCCAAGTGGAAATAGTTACACCAACATTCGATAGCATAAAAGAAGCATACCAATGTTTAACATTCATAGTGGACATCGTAAATACATCAATACCAACAGACCAGTACATATGGAACCAATCATTACCATGCAAACTCCCGGACAAGTACATGATTCCAATTGCAGAATATGAGGGAAAAAAAGGAGAGGAATCACGTGACTACAGAATCAATCTTGCAAAAAAATACGGAACACTAAAACAAATGATATCAGGAATCCACTACAACTACTCCCTTAACGATGACATAATAGAAAAATTATACAAAAGCTACCCAGGAGACATCACATACAAGAACTTTAAAAATGAGATATATCTGAAAATCACCAGAAACTACCTAAGATACAAATGGCTGATAATATACCTAACCGGTTCCACAGTGGCAGCACATAAAACATTCACGAACGAATGCATAAACCTCATGCACCTGGATGACAATAAAGGTAGCAAATACTCCAACCAGGGAGCATCATATAGAAACTCACATATAGGATACAAGAATCTGGAACCGCTATACCCACGATATGACTCCACGAAACATTTCGCAGAAGATGTAAACGAATACATCAAAGAAGGCATACTCTCGGAAGCAAAAGAATTATACACACAGATAAGATTAAAACCAAAAGACCCAACAAGATACCTGGAATCATTAGTGGAAGATGGAATACTGTATGTTGAAGTAAGAACCATAGACATCAACCCATTTGATAAATGTGGAATAAGCAAGCTAGATGCAGAATTCGTACACATATTCCTAATATACTTACTGCTGAAAGATGAAAGCACATACAAACAATGGCAAAGTGAAGGACTATACAATGAGGAAATAGTATCCGAAAAAGCATTCAATCCAAACACCAGACTAAAAAAAGAAGGAAAAGAAATAAAACTTAAAACATGGGCCAAAGAAATAATGAAAGAAATTTGGCAAATGAATGATATCCTACACTTAGAAAAAGATGATATACTTGAAAAAATAACCGAAAGAATTGAAGATTCAAATAAAACTTATGCTAAAGAAATGATGAAAATAATAGAAAACAAAGGATTTATAGAAAGCCAAATCTCCATAGCACAGCACAACAAAGAAACAAGCTACGAATCAATAGACCTTGAAACAATAGAAAACAATCCGAAACTAAATGAATATTATATAAAATCATTGCCAAAAATCAGATTATGAAAGAAATGCAAAAAACAGATAAAATTTAGTCCATAAATGTTATTATCTTAAATAAAAAAATAAAAAGGAGAGATTTAGAAATCGGTTTCTGTCTGACTGAGTGGTTTCCAAAGTTTATCCTTGTCAGACAATATTATTTCATCAATATCATCTATTGGCCATTCTATTCCAATTTCAGGATCATCCCATTGTATTCCACCTTCATCATCAGGTTTATAAAAGTCAGTGCATTTATATGTGAACTCCGCAGAATCACTTAGTACTACAAATCCATGTGCAAATCCTTCAGGTATGTAAAATTGTTTTTTATTCTCAGAGGATAAGATTACTCCTTCCCATTTACCGTATGTTTCTGAATCTTTTCTCATGTCGACCGCTACGTCGAATACTTCTCCGCTGATAACTCTTACTAATTTTCCCTGTGGTTGAGTGTATTGAAAATGTAAACCCCTGAGTACACCTTTTTTGCTGCTTGACTGATTATCCTGAACAAATTCCACATCCAATCCATTTTCAGCAAATACTTCCTTATGGTATGTTTCCATGAAGTATCCTCTGTGATCTCCAAAAACTTGAGGTTCTATAATAAATACTCCTTCAATACTTGTCTTGTTAAATTTAAAATCTGCCATATTACCCACCTTCTATTTAAATAAAAATAAAATATTAATGTTTGAATTAATTATAAAATGATTATTTATCATTATCTAATATTTTGTATCTTCTGAATAATAATCATTATACTCATTTTTCAATGTTCAATATTTAACAAAAAAAGAACATATTCATACTTTTCTATATGAAAAAACTATTGAAATACTATGAAAAATAGTATCAAAGTATAATATTTTTTATAATCCTAAGACAAAGATAATAAATGATAATAATTAAAAAAAAAGGACTTGCAATATGAAATACGATTACTTAATAGTGGGATCCGGACTATTCGGATCAATTTTCGCATATGAAATGAACAAAATTGGAAAAACATGCTTGGTAATAGAAAAACGTAACCATATAGGTGGAAACATTTACACACAAAAGGAAGAGAACATTAATGTCCACAAATATGGAGCGCATATCTTCCACACATCCGATAAAAGAGTATGGGAATATATCAATGAATTTACAGAGTTTAATAACTTCATAAATTCACCAGTGGCAGTATATGAAGACAAAATGTACAATCTACCATTCAACATGAACACATTCTATCAGATGTGGGGAACAAAAACACCGGCAGAAGCCATAGCAAAAATCGAAGAACAGAAAAAAGAAGCAAATATCACAGAACCACAAAATCTAGAAGAACAAGCAATAAGTCTGGTGGGCAGAGACATATACACAAAACTAATCAAGGGATACACAGAAAAACAATGGGGAAGAGACTGTCGTGACTTACCTGCATTCATAATTAAAAGACTGCCTGTCAGACTAACCTTCGACAACAACTACTTCAACGACAGATATCAGGGAATACCATTGGACGGATACACGCCAGTCATCGAAAAAATGCTGGAAGGCATAGAAGTTAAACTAGAAACGGACTTCTTTGACGATCGTGAACACTGGGAAAACATTGCCGAAAAAATTGTTTTCACCGGAATGATAGACCAATATTATGATTATGAATTCGGAAGACTGGAATACAGAGGACTTAAATTTGAAACTGAAACATTGGATATGGAAAACTACCAGGGAAATGCTGTAATTAACTATACAGAAAGGGAGATACCATACACCAGAATAATAGAACACAAACACTTCGAAAGAAGTGAAAGCCCAAAAACGATTGTTACAAAAGAATACCCTGCACAATGGAATCCGGGAGATGAAGCATACTATCCTGTAAACAATGATAAGAACAACGAAATATACTCAAAATATGAAGAACTGTCAAAAAAAGAAGATAAAGTAATCTTTGGAGGAAGACTAGGAACATACAAATACTATGATATGTGGAAAATTATAGAAGAAGCACTGAATACCGTTGAAAAAGAATTAGCTGAATAAACTTTCATAAGCATTATTCAGCTTCTCCCCAATAACTTTTTTTGTATATTTATCCTTATTTTCCAATCCTTCCAACTGCAATTTTTTATACAAATCTTCATCATTCAATAATCTAAGTATTTGCAATGACAATTCTTCATAATTTTTTGGTTCAAAGAACAATCCGCCACAATCTCCACTACTTTCAACTACCGGAGGAATACGTGCAGCAACAAAAGGAGTTTCCAAGGATTGTGCCTCAATAATCACTATTCCAAAACCTTCAACTATGCTTGGAAGACAGAAAACTTGAGAAGAATTAATTACTTTCATCACATCATCATGTTCCTCTACAAAACCCAGGAATTCAATATTTTCCTCCAAATTCAATTGTCTTGTTAATTCTTTCAAATTAGATTCTTCAGGACCGGTACCGATTATTTTACATTTTATATTAGGTATCTCATCTTTTATTAGGGATACTGCTTCTATTAAGTCATTAACTCTTTTATACTCCACCAATCTTGCAACACAGGAAATTGTTGGTGTGGTATCCTTTTCTGATTCAACCTGTGGAAAATCCACAATATTATGAATAGTTTTCACCCTATCCTCCGGTACAAATTTTTTTAGATTGTTTGCGGTAAAATTTGATACTGCCAGGTACAAATCAATATCCTGTTTTAGGATGTAACGTTCAAGTATTTCACCAAAAAGTCCTGTGAATCCAACATTTTTGGTCCATTCACCCACCCAAACATCATGATACCTAAGGGCAACTTTTGAATTAAGTTTTTTTGAAAGTTTATATGCAACAGGATATGTAATGAAGTTATATCCAACCACAAGGTCTACATCTTCAAGAATCTCGTGTTTATTCACGGCATCCTTCATAAACTTAAGACGGCTGGTAAAGGATCCCTTCTGCACATAACCATGTTCATCTCCACAACATATGACATGTACATCACCCAGATTAAATTCTTCAAGTTCACCCTCACGTGAAGTTAGAACAGTAACCTTATGATACTTGGATAGTTCCAAAGCTTCATTAAAACAACATACCTCAACCCCACCCTTAATATCAAGGGAATCACTACTAGGAAAATACTCCGTGACAACAACAATATTCATATACTTAACCCCTGTTTCTAACCTGATTGAATAAACTCCAAATAATTTCTCTATCCTCTTTATTGATTGCTCCAGTTACAAATAATAATATCAAATAAACAACGACAGAAACCACAACGCCCTCCAGGAATGGTAAGTTCAAGTAAACAAGAACCAGTCCCATAAGGATATTTGCCATTACAACCTGAATAATTGGTTTAATTTTTCCACCAACATCAAGTTTAAACTCAGTATTACGTAGCGCATAGAACATCAGTATCAGTACAACCAATTCAGTTAACACAGAAGTAATACTAGCACCGACATAGGAAAACATGGAAATTAATACAATATTAGCAACAACACTAAAAATTGCACCTGCCATGGTAACCTTTGTAACAAAAAACTGTTTGTTGATAGAATTTAACAGTGTTGATGTTGTACCGCTAAGGAACATGAAAATCGTCGCCCAGATAAGTACTCCCAAACAAAGACCGGCATCCAAAAATTCGGCACCAAATATGATATTGATTATGTCCTTAGAGTAAATCGTAACACCTACAGCTATAGGAAATGCCAAAATCAGCATATACTTCAACATCTTCTGATACAGAGCATTTAGTTTTATCCTATCATTAACAAACAATTGGCTCATAACCGGGAAAACCGCATTTGATATTAGCATGAACACTGATGAAAGAACCAAAATCAATTTCTGAGAAGAACTGAAAAGTCCAACGGCCACACTTCCAGACATAAACGTCAGCATGATGGAAGCAATCCAGAAATAAATGGACGTGAACACACTGGTAATTCCGAAAGGAACACCATTTACAATAAGTTCCTTTACAAATGGCCTGCTGAAATCATATGAAAACTTGGGATAATGCCTGATTTTAATAATATAACCAATGATAAATGATAAAAACATGGCAATAGGATAAACGGCCGCAATACAAACAACATTATAACCAAGATAGATGAAAATCATTGCAGCAACAAACACACCTACACTATAAAAAGTGTTGACAATGGTTTGATAATGCATTTGTTCATTACTCTGATACAATGAATAATAAAAGGTAGTTAATGAATTAAAAAACATGTAAATACCAATGACAACCATCACATCAAATGCTTCATCCCTAAATCCACCAACACTGCTAAAAATCAAATAAGCCATAAACGTTACAACAGTTAAGATTAAACGCAAAACAAAAGCAGTACCGAAATACCTGGAAGTCAAATCATGATTACGTGAAACCTTCTGAATAGCATACATCCCAAGGCCAAAATCACAAAAAACACCAAAAATACCAACGACGGACAGGGCACTTGAAATTAAACCAAAATTAAAAGTACCCAAATATCTTGCAGTAAATAGAGTTAAAAGAAACATCATTAAATTACTAATAACACTGGAAACCAATAAAAGGCTAGAATTTTTAACTACTCTCGTTGTGACTGACATGATATCATTTTAATAAAATTTTAATTAATATTTATTATATTATTAATACTTAATTATGTTTTTTATAATAATCAATTACAGGGATATTATTTAAAAAAAGTAATGGGGTTATTATCTAAAAATATTTAATTCTTATAAAAAAAAGTTGTTGAAAGGAATCATGGAAAAAGATTAGAGAGATCCATATTTTTTACACCACTCAATTGTATAATTAATACCCTCTTCAAATTCAGTTTCCACCACAAACCCTGTATCCTTTTCTAATTTTTTTATATCTGCACACAGATACATTATTTGGTTGTCATCATAATCCAACTTGCCGAAGTTAATTTTGTAATCAGGATTAATATAATTTTTTATTATAGTAATGTATTCTTTAATCGATCTGGTACTTCCAGAACCTATAACATATGTTTCTCCATCAACACCGTTTAAAGCTATTTGATACAAGGCCTTTGCACAATCTAATGAATAAATATAATCCCATTCCTGTTCTCCGGGAGTGGTATTAAATTCTTTGTTTTTTAAAATTGATTCAATACAATGATTAATCATTGTATTATTCTTTCCAGGACCATAAACGCTCAATATCCTCGTCCAACAAAACTTCACATTAAGATTTTCTGATAACAGTTTCCCTAATTTTCCGGAGGAATATTTTGCTATACCATAGCCAGTAATAGGATTAACACTTGTTTTTTCATTTAATACTTCATTTTTTATACCGTATTCTGCCTGTGAACCTGAACCAACAAAAGATTTACATTTCAATTCTTCAGACAATCTTAATGCATTCATCGTATATTCGATGTTTTTAATTTGACATTCGATATTATTTCTATTATTTTTACCTGTTGTACCTGCCCATCCTAAATGAAAAAACAAATCTGCTTCATCAATCCAATCTTTGATTTTGTATATGTTACTTAAATCACATTCAATGATATTTATATCATCAAATTCATTTAATAAATCTATATTTGAACTGTTTGGTCTCACGACAGCATATATTTCATTTTGATTATGCAATAATTTAATTAATGCCAAACCAATCATTCCGGTAGAACCGGTTATAATTACTTTCATGGTTCATTGCTCCCTTCATCAATCAAATCAATATACATGTTCTCTTCCAATTCTTTTCTATCCAAAAATGGTTTCATATCTTCTAATGGAGCAGAAACCATTTTTCCGTCAGGTAATTTTTTAGAAGCTGATTTAGGTTCAAATGATTGTTCAGTATCCACAAATACCTCACAAATTACTGGTTTTTCTGTGTTTAATGTTGTTATTAACACATCTTTGAGATTATCGATTGAACTACATGAGTTATATTCATATCCGTAAGCTTGGGCAATTTTTTTCATATCCGGGAAACTAATATCCCCACTGTCACTTCCTATACCAACAAATGGTTTTTCAAAGAAGGAACGTTGAGTGATTCTTATTGACTGATATCCATCATTATTAATTAAAATTAATTTAATTGGTAAATTATGATGAATTATTGTCTGTAACTCCTGTAAATTCATTTGTATACTGCCATCCCCACAAACACAGATGATACTATTTTTGTCAATACCAAAACATGCACCAATTGCAGCAGGTAAATCATAACCCATAGAAGCTACACCTGAGTTAACTACCAAACGTTGCCCTTTTTTCAATTTATATCCATGTATACATGCACATGCAGCACCATTAGCTACAACAATTTTATCGTTCTCTTCCATACAATCGGATAAGACATCAAGGAATGCATAGACATTTATCTTTTCCTTCTGATTATATTTTGATTCGTCACAAACAGGATATTTTTCCTTCCAGATATTGCACTGTTTTATCCATTTTTCGTTATTAAAAATTACGTCAGAATATTTTTCTTCCAGATATTCATCAAATTTTTCCAAGAATTCCTTAATGTCCGATTGAATAGGCATATCAATATTCAGAGTAGGTTTTACTATTTCTGCAGGATCTATTTCAACCATTATCTTATATGCCTCTCTTGCCCAACTATCATATGCAAAAGATACTTGTCGAGTACTTAATCTACAACCCAATGAAATAATGAGATCACTATTTTGTGCAGCAAAGTTAGCCGGTCTATCTCCAAATGAACCACCACAACCTACTGTTAACGGATGATCATATTCAAGGGAGTCCGTTGCATTCCAAGCATTTACTACAGGAATTTGTAGCTTTTCAATCACATTTAAAAAGGAAACATGTGCATCATTAGTTCTGATTGCACTTCCAGCATAGATTACAGGTCTTTCAGAATTTTTAATCCTTTCCATCACTTCATCCAAAATTTCATTGGTTACAGGTTTTCCTAATTCCACATCTGCATCATCAGGAGTAAATTCAATCAAATCATCCGTGTCAATTATTGCACCCTGAACATCCAGAGGTATATCAATCCAACAGGGTCCAGGTCTTCCAGTTGTCGCTGTATAAATAGCTCTCTGAAGACAATACTTAATCTTATTAGCATCAACAACCATTTCAGCATATTTTGTCATGGTTTCTACAGTAGATACAATATTCCATTCTTGATCACCCAATTGACGCAAATCCAGTCCCGTACTTTCAACCGTCATTTCATATTTAACTTGTCCTGAAATTATTAACATAGGAATGGAATCAAGATATGCACCCAAAACACCCGTGATTGCATTTGTACCCCCAGGACCCGTTGTAACACATACGGCCGGAAGTTTGTTAGACATTCTATAATATCCCTCAGCTGCAATTGAACAAGCCTGTTCGTGGTGATTATGCACACATTTTATGTTAGGATTATGTCCAAAGCCATCATTCAAGTGCATGGCTCCTCCACCCACTACTGTAAATAATGTGTCAATACCATTTTCTACTAAAAATTGTGCTATGTAATCTGCTACTCTTATTTTCATATTATCACTATCTTTGAACTCTTCCCGATGTATTTCCATTAACTAAACTGTTTACTTCTGAAACGGTAGATAAATTATAATCTCCTTCAATGCTATGTTTAAGACAACTTGCTGCAGTTGCAAATTCTAACGTGTCTCTTAAGGACATGTCATTAATTAAACCATATAACAATCCTGCAGAAAAGCTATCTCCTCCTCCAACACGGTCCACAATATGAATCATATACTCTTTTGCCTGAATAATATCATTTCCATCATAAAACAGGGCTGTCCACATATTATCACTGGCCGATATTGAAGTTCTTAAAGTGCATGCAATATACTTACAATCAAATTTCTCATATACCTGTTTCGAAACACTTTTATATGATTCAATATTTAGTTTTCCATGTTCAACATCATTATCTTCAGCTTTTATTCCAAATACCTTTTCTATATCCTCTTCATTGGCAATACAAAGATCAACATATCCCATAATTTTTGTCATGTTTTCCTTTGCTTCTTCCTGTGTCCATAATTTTGAACGGTAATTTAAATCACAACTAATCATTACCCCATATTCTTTAGCTTTTTTACAGGCAAATAAAGTAATTTGTGCTAATGATTTACTAAGAGCAGGCGTTATTCCTGAAAAATGGAAACAGGTTGCATCGGCAAAAATGTTATCCCAATCAAAATCATCAAGTCTTGCCTCAGATATAGCGGAATGTTTTCTATCGTAAATTACCTTAGAAGGCCTTTGACTAGCTCCTTTTTCAAGATAATAAATACCTAAACGTTCACCTTCCTTAATTATATTGTCTGTTCCCACATTATATTGCCTTAATATATTGATTGCAGACTGTCCTATTTCGTTTGAAGGTACTTTTGAAATAAATTCAACAGGAACTCCGTAGTTTGCTAACGAAATTGCAACATTTGCTTCACTACCACCATAGGTTACATTAAATTTATCCGCTTGAACAAATCGATTATATCCCTCCGGAGATAATCTGAGCATTATCTCACCAAAAGTCACTACTTTCATAAAATCACTATAATTCCACATCGACTCTATTTTTCAGATCATCGAATCTTTGATTATCTTCATCAACTATTGCTTGATAATAATTTAACTTATTTTTTAAATAGAGATATTCAAATTTTATAGCATAATCAATTGCCTCTTTGACATCAGTTAAGTGATCAATATCAAAAACTATTTTTCTTGTTTCGACTCGATCAATTGAATCTTTCAATTCATTTATAAAGTTTATGCTGTTAACAGACAAACTTCCCCCAAATGCAGAATTGAAACCATAATCATTGGCCATATTTATTATATTCTTACAATATTCAAGCATCTCTGCACCTTCAATTTCTGTTTTAGGTATTCCACAAGATCGGGAAAAGTCACTTCGGCCGATTACGACTGTATTTAAGAAATTCTGATTTTCTTTGTAAATTTTTTCCATATTATTATATGCCGTAATAGTTTCCAGATTAATTATTTTATCGATATTGCCGTAATCCGTAGGAGGAAATACTTTTGTAAATGCATTTCTGAATTTTGATGCAGCGAACTCTGTTTCAATCATAGGAGCCATTATTCCGTCAGCCCCCAAAATTTTACAATCATCCAAGTCTCTGATAGCTTCACAACCACCTATTTTTATGTACATTTTAAGATTTGATTTTGATATGATATCCCTTAATTTTGTCAATTCATCTTTTCTAGAACCTTCTGTTTCAAATTCTGATTTAACTGCTATAACTCCGTAGTCTTTTTTAAGTATTTTTAGTATTTCAATCATTTTGTCTTCTGTAGAATTCATAATATCACGTTGTAATTACTATTTTTTTATTATTGTGGCTCAAATTTTTCTTTATAACTAATATTTTCCTTATATTTATTGTAATAAGGTCTATATAATAGCGAACACAATTTATCAGGTATTATATTAATAAATAAGAAAAATATTGCGATAAACATACCCCTCAACCATCCCAATAACTTGAAATATATTGCAATAATTGAAATGATATTGTCACGGGTAGATATTCCTGATGCTTTATCTACCATAACACATATTGCAGTAACTAATAAATGATTTGTGGTTACTGAGGGAAGATTAAACATTTTTTCATAGGCTAATCTCCTATACTTTGGAGAAATTAACATTGCCGAATTTAACCAACCCAAACAAAATTCAGATAAAGAATGTACATATTTTTCATCCGAATTAGGATTTGTTTCAAAAATAATCAAATCATTTTTAGATTTATATGCAAAAAAGTTTTCTTCAACCGTTTTTGATGCATAAGCTAAATGGGGAAAAAGATTAGGTACATTATTATATGCTTTAATGATAACATCGGAATCAATGTCATCTGTTTTGAAAATATATCCTGAGATAAAACCCATATCTGAAAAATAATTACTTCCAACGATTTTTAATAAATCCTGTATATGAATTTCAAGATATGAATCTTCATTTTCTAAATTAGAATTATTGTTACTTTTTAAAATGTCATTCAAGGATAAGTCATTTTCATTGGATTTATGTGTAGGTAATGTTGAAGATTGAATTATTATCATGTCATATTTTTCTGATTCGATTGCTTCAATAACATCATCTGTTTCAGAAAAATCATAATTATCATTATCACCAAGTAACCACGTGTATTTGGATTTAGATACAAGTCCGGAACCTTTAACAATGTTAGGATTTCCACCGATGTTCTTATCATGCCTAATTACATTCAAATTATTGAATATTTTTTCATATTTAGCACACACTTGCGGAGTATTGTCAGGTGAACAATTATCAATAATTGTCATCTTACAATTTTTAAAAGGACTGTCAGCAAATTGCTTAAGCGTATTATCCAAATATTCACTTCTATTATAAGTAATCAACACTAGTTCTAATAAATCTTCAAGCATTTTAATCACATTAATTAATCTATTTAAGATTTTTCTTTCAGAGATTCAAGAATACATTTTATCATATAGTCAATTTTTTCCCTGTTCATTCCAGGGTATACTCCTATCCAAAATGTATCTTCCATTATTTTGTTTGTATTTGTTAATTCACCAACAATACGATATTTTGTTGTATCTCCACGTATTTCATCGAAACAAGGGTGTTTGGTAATATTTCCTGCAAATAGCATTCTTGTTTGCACGCCCTTATTTTCAAGATATTCCACTATGCTGTTACGCTCGATTCCATCTTTAACTGTAATCATGAATCCAAACCAGCTAGGATCTGAATTTTTTTCTTTTTCAGGTAGAATCAATTTGTCCGATACACATTTCAATCCCTCTTTTAACTGTTCAAAGTTTTCTTTTCTCTTTTCTACAAAAGAAGGGAATTTTTCTATCTGTGCACATCCTATTGCTGCTTGCATATCTGTAGCTTTAAGATTATAACCAAAGTGAGAATATACATATTTGTGATCATAGCCTAGGGGCAGTTCTCCATACTGTTTTGTGAATCTGTTTCCGCATAAGTTATCCTGTCCTGATTGACATTGACAGTCACGTCCCCAGTCCCGTAATGATCGAACTATTTTATGAAGCAATGGATTATCAGTATATACAGCACCACCTTCTCCTGTTGTCATATGGTGAGGTGGGTAGAAACTACTTGTTCCTATATCCCCAACAGTTCCAGTTAGTTTTGTTTTTCCATCATAATCATAAGTACTTCCCAATGCATCACAATTATCTTCGATTAACCATAAATTATTTTCATCACAGAATTTTTTCACTTCGGTTAAACTGAAGGGATTACCCAACGTATGGGCCAACATAATAGCTTTAGTTTTATCGGACAATGCTTCTTCTAATTGTGTGATATCAATATTATATTGAGGTATCGTAACATCAACAAATACAGGGACAGCACCATATTGTATTATAGGAGCTATCGTTGTAGGAAAACCTGCTGCCACGGTAATTACTTCATCACCTTTTTTAATCTGTCTTTCTCCAAGTAGTGGTGATGTTAATGATAGGAATGCCAGTAGGTTAGCAGATGATCCTGAATTAACAAAGGAACAATAATCAATTCCCAAATATTTAGCAAGTTTTTCTTCAAATTCCACAGTGTATCTTCCGCTTGTTAACCAAAATTCCAGTGAACTGTCTACAAGATTAACAATTTCTTTTTCATCATATACTCTTGAAGCATATGCAATTTTATCCCCTTCTTTAAACTCTTCAGGATTATTATGATACTTTACTGCATATTCCTCGACTATCTTTAATATTTCCTGTCTTGCTTCCTCTTCTGTTTTATCCTTGAAAATTTTAATCACCCTTCTTATCATGATTATATTCTTTAATTTGATTATCAGTACATTCTACAATATTTCCATTGTTTTTATATACTTTAGTCCATTCAACAGTCTTTTCAACGGCTTTATCAATATCCCATACCGGTTTCCAACCAAAGATACTCTTTATTTTATAATTATCTAATTTTAGTAAATTAGCCTCATGTGGACCATCATCTGCCTTGTTAATCCATTTAATATTATTAATTTGATTTTTGTTATAATAATTACAATACAAATCAGTTACTTCCCCTGTTGTAACACAGTCTTCATCATCAGGTCCCACATTATAATAACCCGAATATTTTTTGTCTTCATATTGTTTTTGTACGATGGTTAAATAGACAAATAATGGTTCTAAAACATGTTGATACGGTCTAATAGAATAAGGATTCCTTATAATGATGTTTTCATTCTTAAGTGAAGCTCTAACACAATCAGGTATTATTCTATCTTTTGCAAAATCGCCCCCACCTATCACATTACCTGCACGAGCAGTGGAACAAGCGATGTTTAACTTTTTAAAGAAAGAATTGTTATAAGAATGTGTAACAAGTTCTGAACAAGATTTACTATTAGAATATGGATCATACCCATCCAATTTGTCATCTTCTTTGTAAGAGTAGTTACTTTCAATATTTTCATAAACTTTATCCGTTGTTACATTGAGAAATGATTTGACACTACCCGAGTTACGTATACATTCACAGACATTGACAGTTCCCATAACATTAGTTTCGTAAGTATAAACAGGTTGTTCATAACTAGTTCTAACAATTGGTTGAGCAGCCAGATGAATAACAATTTCGGGCGAAAATTGTTGTATTGTTTCGTTTAAACTATTATAATTTCTAATATCACCAATCACAGATGTAACTTTACTATTTAAATCAAGCAAATCAAACAAATTAGGATTGGTAGGAGGATTTAAGGAATAACCCATCACTTCACTTTCAAACAATGATAGAATTTCACAAAGCCATGACCCCTTAAATCCTGTGTGTCCCGTTACAAGAACTTTCTTATCTTTAAAAAAATTCTTCATTTCTTCACCAACATTAGTTTTTCCAAATGTACCAAGGTGCATTATCCTCTGACCACATTTTTTCTAATGCATCATGATCACGCTTAGTGTCCATACATTTCCAAAATCCCCTATGTTTATAGGATTTAAGTTCACCATCAAGGGCAAGATTTTCCAAAGGATCTTTTTCGAAAATAGTTGAATCATCAGTAATATAATCAATTACGTCTGGTTCTAAAACCATAAATCCCCCGTTAATCCAACCGCCATCTTCTTTTGTTTTTTCAGAAAATTGAGTGATTGTATCTTCATCATCAATTTTTAAGACACCAAAACGTCCATCCAAGTTAATGGCAGTAATAGTAGCCAATTTTCCGTGATTTTCATGAAATTTTAACAATTCGTTTAAATTGACATCACTTACACCATCACCGTAGGTTAACATAAATGGTTCATCATCCGGCAAATAGTCTTTAATTCTTTTTATTCTACCACCGGTCATAGTGTTTAAACCTGTATCAACAAGTGTTACTTTCCATGGTTCCGCATAGTTGTTATGAATCTCTATTTCATTAGTTTCCAAATTAATTGTTACATCAGATGTATGCAGATAATAGTCTGCAAAAAATTCCTTAATCATGTGTGATTTATAGCCTAAACAGATAATAAACTCATTAAATCCATAATAAGAATATATTTTCATGATATGCCAAAGTATTGGTTTTTCACCTATTTCAATCATTGGTTTTGGTTTTAAATGTGATTCCTCTGAAATCCGTGTTCCAAATCCCCCTGCAAGGATGACAACTTTCATATTATTGAACTCCTGTAAAATTTGATTAAATTCCATTATTACCATTTACATTCATTGGAATTTAGTATATATCCTATGAAAAAATTTTTATTTATAAAGTCATAATAAAAACAATTTCTGTAAAATCATCTGAAAATGTAATAACATAACTAAAAAAAAGATTTAAAATCTTTTAATAATTATTTTTAATACATCCATTCTTTTTAATAAAAAAAATAAAAATATGCTTTTTTGAATAATGACTTTAAGAAAAAATTATAAATTGACATTAAATATGATAGATACTATTTCTTTTATAATACATAAATATTACTTTTTACAATCAGGTCCAGTTAAATATTTTTCATATAAGATTTTTTTTAAACCCCCTGTTTTAATTTAGGATTGTTTTATTGATTTACTCCATATCCCCCATATTAATTAATATTTTTCTATTAATTTCATTTAAATTGTCAAATAAATGATTATTCGAATTTGATTGAGATAATTACATCTAAAATTAATTATGATACGAAAACAACTAAAAATAGTATATTTTTAATAACAGAGCAATATATCGGATGAATAAAAAAGGATAAAAAATCAGAAGGTTCCTTTTAGATCTGAGGGAATACTTTGTTTCTCCCCAAAAAAAACAGTAATACGATGATTTTAAATTATCAAAAAAAAATGTTGTTAGAGTAAAAAAAATAGATAAAGGAAGAATAAAATTAAAACTGCAATTTGTTGTATTTGAATATCTGTTGAATCATTAAAAATTATTGATTTATAACACAATTTACAATTTCAAGGTATTCATCAACAATTTTTTCCCAGTCAAAATCATTTTCTACTTTTTTTCTACCATTAAATCCCAATTGTTTTTGTAATTCTTTATTTTCTAATAATTCAATTATTTTTTCCTGGAATTCATTAACATTTTCTGATTCTACTAAAAAACCATTATAACCATTTTCTATTACTTCCACTGTTCCTCCGGAGGCATAGGCTATTACCGGTTTATAACAACAGTTTGCTTCTGCCAATACCATCCCAAATCCTTCACGTGTTGAAGGGAGTACCAAGATTTCTGATTTTTTAATTTCTTTAATCAAATCTTCATCGGACAAATCCTGTTTAAAAGTTACATGTTCACTTAAATTATAATCACTTACCATTTGAACTATATTCTCTTTTTCTTCACCTTTACCTACTATGAGCAGTTTAACCGAAGGCATATCCTTCCTTAGATTATCCAGTATCGTTATCAAATGGTCAACATGTTTGTGGGGTGCTAATCGTCCTACAAAAATTATTTGGTTTTGAACAGCATTATCCGCTTTGACCGAATCATATTTATGAATGTCAACACCATTGTAAATAATTTCTATGTTATCCCCATTTACTCCAAAATCATTTATTAATGAATTCTTTGTTGCATGACTCACTGTAATTATCCTATCGAATTTCAAGTTTACTAAAAATTTTTCCATTCGGCTGGCGGTATGAGAGGATTGTATCCACTGATCTTTACTACTTGAACTAGTATCATGTATTGTTCCGATTAACGGTTTTTTTGTTATTCTCGACATGATACTTGAAGACAATAAGGGTGAGTATGCCTGTGCATCCACAATATCATACTGATGTTTTAGTAACCAATGGGATACCGAAATAAAATATCTTAAAAAATCCAACATACTTCTGTTTGGTGCAGTTTCTATTGTTGGTCCTATATGATGTACATTTATTCCATCAACATTTTCATATTCGGGAACGCCGGGTACTTTCATGGTTAATAAGTCCACATTATGTCCACGACTCACCAATCGCTTTGCTATTTCATGATACCTATGTTCTCCCCCACCATTGTAATGGGGTACAAAAAATTCCAAGACCATACAAATATTCATATTTTACACCAGTTAGCTGATAAGAAAAAAATAGGATAAACAGAAAGCATCCTCTTAATAATATTATTGTTATTTAATCTTGATTTTATTATTTTTAAATATTTTCTTAAATATTCAAAGATATCTATGATATTGAGTGTATTAAAAGAAAAAAAGCTATGAATATTAGGCAATATAAATAATATTATTAAAAAATTAAGTGAGAATTATGTTAAAAGTTGTTGGTATTGTTGGTAGTCCCAGAAGTGAAGGCAATACGGAGTTTATGGTTAGAACTACCCTAGATAAAATTAGCGAAAATGGAATAGAAACGGAACTCATTACATTACATGACAAGAACATTCAATATTGTAGTGGTTGTGACGGTTGTAAGAAGACCAACAAGTGTGTAATTGATGATGACATGCAGGAACTTACCGAGAAAGTAAAAGAGGCTGACGGTATTATTATGAGCAGTCCCGTGTATTTTGGAGACATGACTGGTCTGGCAAAGACATTCATTGACCGGTTAAGACCTTTACGGAACATCCACGCATTCAAATATAAGGTTTGTGGTGCTATATCAACGGGTGGTTTCCGTAATGGAGGTCAGGAAACTACCATACATTCAATCTATGATTTCTTCCTAATACAGGGAGGTATTGTTGTGGGTGATGACAGGCCTACAGCCCATTACGGTGCTACTGGAGTAGGTAACACTAAAGAAGATGACATCGCACTAGCAACCTGCAATCATTTAGCCTCACGTATGGTTGATGTTTTAAAGAAAATTAACAATGTTTGAGGATGAAGATTTATGGCCGGGAAACCTTTTCTTGCTAGAAAAATTACACGAATCTATCTGGAAAGTTACATGTTAGTACTGTTACTGATATTTATTTTTCCCATTGTGCACATGCTGCTGGTAGAGAAGAATGCCCAATTATTTGGTGCAAACATTATCTTTTTTGAGTTCAACATGTTCCTATCTCTGGTTCTGATGATTTACACTTACTTTACCAGGGATGAGAACCCAAATTATAAGTATTTTATGTTATACTTCATTACAAGTATTATCTTTCTTGCTAGTAGTATGATAATTTTAGGTGGTCAATTATACTTTTAAATCAAAAGTATAAGAACTATATTTGACAGAATAATTATCAACTATAGATTATAATTTAATTAACCAATATCAGACTAGAGGATTAACAAAGTATGAACACTAAAGAAATACCACCAATTACATCAAATATTTACATTATTTTATCATGTTATAACGAAGAAGAAACCTTAGAAGAGGTTGTCACAGGATTAGTTGAACGAGGATTCAAAGTACTGATTATCGATGATGGTTCCAAGGACAATAGTCCAATCATTGCAAGAAAATTAGTTAAAAAATTTGCTCCCAATGTATACCATTACAGGCACACAATTAATGTTGGTCTTGGTGGAGCCATTAAAACGGGCATAAAGGCTGCACTTAGTAAGAGTGCAGATATCATGATTACCTTTGATGCTGATGGACAACACAACCCTGATGATTTGTATGAAATGTATCCTCCATTACAGGAGGGCAAGGCAGATGTTGTTATTGCAGCCCGTGACTTCGAAGATATGCCTACGGGAAGACGCTTTGGCAATACTGTGATGAATTATATTACATATGTCTTCCAGGGAAGTATGGTCAAGGATTCACAGTCAGGACTACGTGCATTTACTGCTAGTGCTGCACGTAAATTAGAACTTAAATCACCACAATATGGAGTATCCAGTGAAATTATTGGTGAAATAAAAAGGAAAAGATTAAAACTAGTTGAAGTTCCTATGACTACAATTTATGATCAGCGTACAATAGAAAAGGGAACTAATACTATTGTAGGTTTAAAAATAATTTTTGAATTTCTTAATGAAACCCTTAAAAGATAATAGGATTTGATCATATGCTTACTTATCAAATAATTGTACTGATAATCAGTATACTGGGAATAGCATTAGGCATCCACAGATATCGAAATGATTCATTCAGCACACTGGTGTTTAGCTTATGGACATTGGCATGGATAGCCATTATCATAATTACATTCTTCCCTAATATTACAACAGTATTTGCACTACGATTCGGTCTTGGAAGAGGTTTGGATGCTGTTTATATATTCAGTATACTGTTACTATTCTACATAGTATTTAAATTATACAATCTTATTGAACAACAGAAAAAACGTATAAACGAACTAGTAAGTGAGTTAGCACTTAAAAACCATGAAGATTAACTTATCTTCATTTTCATCACTATTTTTTTAAACAATATTTTTTTTGATTTCTACAAATGACATTAAATTAATAGTATATAACTTACATAATATATATAGAATAAAATAATATTTTTAAAAGAAATTAAAGAGAGTTTATACTAATAGGAGGATGAATTATGTTTCCAGGTGGTAAAATAAGTCCAAAACAATTAAAACAGATGGAAAGACAAATGAAAAAAATGGGTATGAACATGAAAGAACTTGATGGTGTTGAACAAGTTGTCATTACCCTTAAAGACAAGGAAATTGTAATAAAAAATGCTGAAGTTAGCATTATGAATGCTATGGGTCAGGAAACTTACCAAATTGTTGGTAAAGCTGAAGAAAGAATTAAAGGTGCAGATTCAGATAATGATGCCGATGTTGAAATATCTGATGATGATATTGATTTAGTTTCTTCACAAACCGGTGTTAGTAAAGAAGATGCTGAAAAAGCATTACGTGAAGCTAACGGTGACTTAGCTGAAGCTATTATGAGATTATCTTAAGTAAATATTATCTAAGTTTATATAAGATTTTAGTGTTTATCAACAAATAATACTATTTTATTTCAAATATTAACAAAGATATCTCACTAATATTCACAAAAACGCACAAATATAAGAAAAATAAATTTAAGGAAAAAAATTGTATTTAAAGATAAATACTAAGAAAAGTATATAAATAATTAGAATTAAACGAACAGAATTTTATGAAATAAATTAGAATAGGTGATCTTTTGAAAATAATTGTTGATGGGTCAAATGTAGCGTACTACGGACAACAACCCGATGAAGAAACAGGTAAGGTAACACCAAGTCTTAAAACACTGAAAGTTGCTATTAACACACTTGAAAAATTAGGACATGAACCGGTTGTACTATCTGATGCACCATTAAGACATGAAATTGATGATAAAGATGGCTTTAATGAAATGATCCAAAATGAGGAAGTGTTCCCAGTACCTGCAGGAACAATAGCCGATCATTACATATTAAACTTAGCATATGAGCAAGATGCTAAAATATTATCAAATGACTTCTTTAGAGATTATCAGGATGAATTCCAGGATATCAATAGTAGAAGATTACCATACAGGGTTAAAAATGGTCGTTTCCAAATAGGAAAACCAGCACCACCTAAAAAAGTGAAAAACTTACTACAAAAAATCTGTTCTAGATCATTAAACGAATTTGAAACGAGAGGATTTGACGTTTATAAAGCCAAGAAAAACCGAAAATTCTCAGGATTAGCTGTTGCACAAGAAGCAATAAACCGTGTGAACAAAGAAGATGAAAATGCAATAGATTCCAAACTTGAAAGCATATTCATGAAAGTACCATTACTCAATAAAATGGTCAGCTTTGTAGATGATGAAGTGGAAGAAGCAGACTTCCTAATATTTGTATTGGTAAATCCTAAAGATTACAAAGAAGCAGTAAAAAATGCGGGAACAATAGCAGTTACTGTAAGAAACAAATTAAATTTAGATCATTCTCCACTTGTAGCAGTTAGAAATGATTTATTTACAAGACCGGGAACTTTCGAATTAAACATTATTTACTCTGATGAAGTACTGGAAGAATCCCCATACAACCTAAACATCATAATCAACGATTCTGACTATTCATTCATCAAACACAACTCCAGAAACATTGCAAGTACTATGGCTGCCAGACTTGGAACATGGAAATTCCCGATTGTATCAGTTAAACCTAGTATGTTAATGGAAAAACCAGGACAGTTCGAAATTTCTATAGAACGTGGAGGACGAAGATAAAATGGCTTTTGATAACTTAATGAAAAGCTTTTTCAGTCGTCTTCTTCATAGAAAGGTTATAAGTATCGGAACAAAATATTTTGCAACAAATGAACTAGAAACAGACTACGTATCACTCATTAATTTAACAAAAACAATGCTGGTTGAAGTAGAACCGGCAGAGATAAACAGTAGGACAATATTTGAAAATCTGGAAAGAGAGATAGATCAAAGAGATTTACCTCAAAACAGAAAATTTATTGAAATAAAACCTGCTGAAAACGAAGTAAATGAGTTTGCATTACTAAGTAACATCATTATGGGAAATGACCGTTATTTATACGTAGAAATATTTAAGCAGTCCAATATTATGGACACTTTTGTAACAATGCTGGAAGTTGCAAAAGGTGAAATTATTGAAAGAAGTAAAACCGAACTTGTAGCTCGAATGCCCTCCAAGAAAGATGGAATCAGAATAGCAATAAAACTGATTTCTATAGGTATGAAACAGGGATGCAACGTTAGAGCAGCAGTAGGCATGACTGGAGCAGCTTCAATAGAACGTGCAATCGACATGAACATGGAAATTGGACCAACCAGTGGAGTAGGATTTACAAAACTAGGCGGAGAATATGGAGTAATATTTGAAACAACACCAACAGTAGAAACTGTATCAATACCTCCAATGCAGATAGATAATTTCATGTACATAGATGCAAAGGATTCAACAGGATTTATCTCAAAATACGGTAAAGATAAACTGATTGAAATAATGAATGATATCAATGCATACATTTCAAATGAAGGTTCTGGAAAGATTGAAGGATACCGTGTAGGTGGAGATGATTTGATAATCAACTTCCCAAACAAAGAAATTGCACTGAAAACCGGTCTGGATTGTGCATGGTATGCAATGAACAATGGATTAAATTTAAGGGTAGGTATAGGTAAAAGCAGAAGGGAAGCGGGTGAAAATGCTCACCTAACCGATTTACTTAAAATATATGAAGATACACCCGTTATCGTATTTGATTTGGCAAATGGTAAATATGCTTATTACATTCCGTCAGAATTCACTAGAAGTGCGTTGGATTATATAACAAATAAAAGTTCCGTACTCATAGGAGTCTTTATATTCGTATTTATTGTAACTCTTATTGGTTGGAACAGTGGAAATGCTTGGTTAGGATTGATGGCAATGATAATTGCATTGCTTATTGTTGCATTAGCTGGATAAAGGTGTGAATATGAAGGGTGAAACAAAATCAAGAATTCTATTAGTATTGGTAATAGGACTTGCAGCATTAGTCTGTGGAACTATAGTATCAGCATTTGTAGACTTAAATATCCCTCAAGAAGATATACTGGAAGATATTGACAATGGAACGTTATTGTCAATCAATGATTCAAACAATACCACAACCACTCCTACAACAACAACCAAAAAAACTTATTACACCAACAAGAAAAGTTCCTCAAATAACAATTATGATAAATCGGATAGCTCATCACAAAGTGATAGTTCATCCAACAGTGAATCAAATAGTGGAAGCGGTAGTTCTGGAGGTAGCTCTTACTCAAATGGCGGAAGCTCATCAAGTGGAAGTGGTTCCTCCGGAGGAAGTTCAAGTTCCGGAAGTTCCTCAACAGGCGAATCAAGCGATTAATAAATAACCCTCTTTTTTATTTATTTTTTTTTATATAATAAACTCTCAAGGATAAAATGATATTATGAAACTTTTAGACAAAGGAATTTGTTCAATTGATTCTGTACAGGTAAGTGGTTACAGAGAAGGTAAATATGGTGTAACCATCATTTATCATGAAAACTCTACGGCAGTAGGAGTGTACACTACCAACAAAGTATATGCAGCACCAATTGACATCACACGAAAACACTTAGAAAATGGTAAAATCTCTGCAGTAATAGTGAATAGTGGAAATGCTAACTGCTATACTAAGGAAGATGGTATTAAGAAAGGATTACAATTAGCACAACTGACAGCGGACAAGTTAGGCATCCCTGTTGATGAAGTAGCTGTAGCTTCAACAGGTGTTATTGGTAGACAAATGCCTATGGATATTCTTATACCTGTTGCAGAAAAATCCTTAAGCCAACTTGAAAATAGCCGTGAATCTGCAGATAATGCGGCAAATTCTATTCTTACTACAGATACCGTGAAAAAAGAGTGTGCTGTAGAACATTCTTTAAAAGATGGTACTGTGTTCAGAGTAGCCGGTATCTGCAAAGGTAGTGGAATGATTGCTCCAAATATGGGGACTATGCTGGGTTTTATTACCACAGACTTAAATCTTCCACAAGACATTTTACAGGAAGCCCTTAACAATAGTATTAAAAAGTCTTTTAATATGGTTGTAGTTGATGGTGATGAAAGTACAAATGATACCGTGCTGCTAATTAGTACCAATGAAGTTCAGGGAGAATATGATGAAAATTTCCAAGAAGCCCTAGATTATGTATGTACCAGTCTCGCAAAACAAATAGCAAGAGATGGAGAAGGAGCAGATAAATTCATGGAAGCCGAAGCCAGCGGAGCAAAATCTTTAGATGATGCAATTAAACTTTCAAAAAGCATTGTTTCTTCCAGTCTTGTAAAAACTGCACTTGCCGGAGCTGATCCAAACTGGGGTAGAATTATTAGTGCAATGGGATATTCCGGTGTAGACTTTAATCCGGATAATGTTTCAATAAGCATTGGAAATGAAGAGGAAGATGTTGTTATAGTTGACAAAGGTAATGTAACAACTTATGACAAACCGGAATTATTAGAAGCCGCTGAAGAAATTATGAAAGGAAAAACTGTTATTTTTAAAGTAAATGTACATGACGGAGAATACACTGCTACAGCATATGGCTGTGATCTTACCTGTGAATATGTACATATCAATGCTGATTACACAACATAAAACCGGAGGAAAAATATTATGGTTGAATATGAACCAATAGATATAAGTAATGTGCTAATAGAAGCATTACCATACATTAAAAAATTCCATAACAAAAAAATTATGATAAAATATGGCGGACACGCAATGATTGATGAAGCTGCAATGAGTTCCACCGCCAGGGACACTGTGCTTTTGAAATATGTGGGAATGAGACCTTTAGTAGTACATGGTGGAGGACCAGAAATCTCACGTAGCATGGATAAAATGGGAAAAGAACCAAAATTTATTGGTGGTCTAAGAGTAACCGACTCAGAAACCATGGAAATTGTTAAAATGGTGCTTGTTGGAAAAATTAACACAGAAATTGTTTCCAAAATAGGATTACATGGTGGAAAAAGTATAGGAATTTCAGGTAAGGATGACTTCCTAATTCAATCATCCAAAAGAGATCCTACAAAAATCAGACAAGAAAACGGTGAAATATTGGAAGTGGACTTGGGATATGTCGGAAAAATAGACAAAATTAAAACCGATGTAGTGGATGTACTAACCGATGAAAATTACATTCCTGTTATTTCTCCAATAGGAATAGATGAAGTAGGAAATACATTAAACCTTAATGCAGATACCGTTGCAGGAAGTATAGCATCAGAAATCAATGCCGAAAAATTAGTGGTGTTAACTGACGTACCTGGAATATTGACTGACCCTGATGATCCTGAAAGTATTATTAGAAGAATCCGCGTTGATGAACTGAAAGAATTGGTTAAGGAAGGAGTCATTACCGGCGGAATGATCCCTAAAGTAGAAACCTGTATAAACGCCGTTGAAAATGGTGTTAAAACTGCTCATATACTTGATGGTAGGGTAGAACATTCAATATTATTAGAAATCTTCACCAAAGATGGAATTGGAACAATGGTAAGGGAATAATCCTCTTATTATTTCCATGTTTATTTTTTTTAAAAATTTATAATCATCCCTTAGATAATATGAAGTCTATAACTTTAACAGACAATGAAATTAATCGTTTTTTAAATATTACTGAAAATTTGCGTCATGAAAAGCCACATCAGTATGAACGCGTCAGAATTAAGGACGGGAATATTGTTTTTATTCTTTATAATTCAAAAAAACTGGTTTATAATGACAACGATGAATCCATGGTAATCCTCAATAGATTTCTTGAAAGTAGGGAGTATGTTGATGACATACAACCAAGCAATAATAATAAAAATATCAGTGATAATTTTGATAGTATTCTTCGTAACTATCAATATACTATTGGTTCTGATGAAACTGGTAAAGGTGAATGGTATGGTCCTCTTGTCATTACAGCAGTATCTACATCACATGATGAAAATTTGAAATTAAAAGATATTGGCGTCACCGACAGTAAGAGATTATCCCGAAAGCAGATAACAAGCATATACAAAAAAATCGAAAGAATAGGCATTAGACATGAAACTATGATTTTAAAGCCTTTTAGCTATAATAAACTATATGACAAATTCAAGAATGAAGGAAAAAATCTTAACCATCTGTTAGCTTATCTTCATTCCAAAGCAATAACCAACTTACTTTCTGAAATTAATACCACTGATGTACTGATAGTTATTGATAAGTTCGACTACAAAAAGATGAATAACTACCTTAACGTAAATGACAATATTGAAGTTGTACAGGTGAGCAATGGTGAACGTTACATTCCTGTCGCTACCAGTAGTATCATAGCAAAATACCATTATGAAAAAACATTAAAAGAGATAGAAGAAAGATATAATATTAACCTTAGAAAAACAAAACCACAAAATATTGATTCAAATATATTAAATAAAGTTGCAAAGATGCATTTTAAAAATGTTTATAGTAATAAAAATAGGAGAAATTATTAATGAGTAAAATTGACGTGGCTATTATTGGTGCCAGTGGATACACCGGTGGAGAGTTAATGAGATTACTCTCCAGACATAGTAAAGTAAATATTAAATATGTGACAAGTCGTAAAAATGATGGTGAACCTGTCTCTGCATTACATCCTAATCTTGAAGGCATTGATTTGGAATTTTCAAATCCTGATCCTAAGGATATTGATGCTGATTTGGTATTTAGTGCATTGCCTCATGGTGCTTCAATGAAGTTAGTACCGGAATATTTAAACAATGGTTCCAGAGTAGTAGATTTAAGTGGAGACTTCAGATTCCAAGATGTCAAAACCTATGAAAAATGGTACCATATGGAACATCTACACCCAGATTTAGAAGCCGTGTTCGGTTCACCGGAAATCAACCGTGAAAAGATACGTGACGCAACATTAATTGCTAACCCTGGCTGCTTTGTTACCGGAGCAATACTTTCCAGTCTCCCAATAGTTGAAAATCAGCTAGTTGATAGAATAATTCTGGATAGTAAAAGCGGTGTAAGTGGAGCAGGAGTAAATCCTAACGCAAATACACATTATCCTACCTGCGGAGATAACATCAAACCGTATGCTATTAATAATCACAGACACACACCCGAAATAAGAGAACAGTTAAGAAACTTTGGTTCCAAAGATGTAAAAGTATCCTTTACACCACATTTAGTGCCTGTTATTCGTGGTATTATCACAACCAATCACAGCTTCCTATTAAAAGATGATGTGACTGCAGAGGATGTTTACTCATTATACAGAGAATACTATAAGGATGAACCGTTTGTAAAGGTTCTTAAGGACAACAAGATTCCTCTTCTTGCAAGTGTTCGTGGATCAAACTACTGTCAGATTGGTGGCATCTCCCTGGATGATGAGGATCATCTTGTAGTTGTATCAGCTATTGACAATCTTGTTAAAGGGGCATCCGGTCAAGCAGTACAAAATATGAACATCATGTTCGGATTTGATGAAACAGAAGGATTAAAGGAAGTAGGATTATACCCATAAGGATAGGATAACATGGATTTAATAATTTATTATACCAGAACAAACAATACAAAGAAAGTTTCTGAAATTATTGCATCAGAAAAAGGTGCAAAACTTTTAGAAGTTAAAGATAAGAAAAATAGAAAAGGACTATTGCAATTCCTGATTGGTGGATTTGATGCTATCAGAGGTAAAAAAACAAAAATTTCATATGATACTGTTGATTTAAGTGAATATGATACTGTTTATGTAGGAACACCAGTATGGGCTGCTAAACCTACCCCCGCTATTCTCCAATTTATCGAAGAAAACGATTTC
>CADBRM010000008.1 GCA_902797085.1 uncultured Methanobacteriaceae archaeon | reverse complement strand
TGATTCGTCTGCAACATATTTGTGGATTGTTTCTGGGTTGTGCATCATGTTTGCATTGTCCTTGTTTCCACATTCGATTAAATTGGTTATGTTGTATACAGGCATTCCTAATCTTGTGTATTTTCTTCTTAAGGATTCAAGACCATTTTCAGTTAATTTGGTGTTTACCATTTCTCTGATAATCGGTGCCGTTAAATAATCCAGTTGAAGTTTTTTCAACTCTTTGTATACTTCGTTAGCAATTTTGTTTGCTAATTTTGGAGTGGTTTGTGTTTCTTGAATTAAAGTGTTTGCTATTTTTGATTTGTCAAATGCTTCTATTGTGTCTCTGCCTGTTCTTACACGTAAGGTATTGTTGTTGTAATATTTATCGGCGAGTTTTGTGTTTTCCTTTTTGAGTAATTGGTAAATTAAATTTTTGATTTCTTTTGTTGTAATGTTGTCATGTGCTTCTTTTGATACTTTGTAAGCAATTTTTTCCGCAAGGCCTAATGGGATATTAATCATTATGCATGATTTGATAAGTTTTTCATAACTGAATTTCTCTTTAATTCCATCGTTTTTGATTACGTGGATTTCATTAAGATTGTAAGTGTCTTGAATTGTTTCAGGATCTTTCATCATATTGTATCAACCTTCCCTTATTTTCTATAAATAATTATTTATTTGAAGCTTATTATATATAAAAATTAGTTTTTTTAGTTCGTATACTACTAAATCGTTCGTATAGGTTAAAATTAAATTTTGGAGGGGATAAGTAAAGTTCATTTTAGAAAAAGATATCTAATGAACTTTGTTTAGACTTGTCACTTTCGAATAATGAGTTAATAGAAGTCTCTAAAATTTCAATACGCTCTACTACGTATGGATTTATTGGATATCTATGCGCTAAATCTTTTGAAATATCTAAATACTTGAGAACAGAACCTTTGGAAATGCTCAATATCAAATCATTTCCACAGGTACACTGTCCTGATAGTGGAATTCGCCTGTACTTTTCTCCACATTTAGTACATCGAACTTTCTGCCTTGAGAATGCTCTGATGTTACCTGCCATGTCGGGTAGGAAGTGAGAGTTAATAACTCCCTCTACTACACCTTTTTGGTCAACGGATCGTAATACTTCTGCAAGACCTATTTGACTTTCTACTTTTTCAGTCATGGTCTGCAATGTTTTATATAAACATATTTTTGGTCCGTTATGTATCGAACTAGTTGGGTGGGAATACATTATACCCTTGTATTGTGCATCAGTACCCAATCTGCCCTCGACATTGTCAATCATGTGGTTAACGTCTGATGGTTTCACACCGCCCTCTTCAGTTTTATGATATATTTCTAACGGAATTCTTTTCATACAGTCAATGTTGTGTGATTCATCATCTATCTCTTCAGGATCAATACGGATACTTAAAACTAAAGGAGCATCCATACTACCACCACGGGTACTAGGGAGGTATGTTTTTCCGAAGTTAAGTAGGGCATCCAACAATAACATCACGGCATCCTCATCACTGTCACAGTTACGTCTTTTAGCAGAGTGGAAATAAGGATGGGCATAACAGCCGGATGCTTTGGTGTAACCTACAATTCTACCGAGAACACCCGCCGATGTGTGTGGTGCTAGTCCTGCAATCAATTGGCCGACTAAATCAGTACGGGTTTCAGCATTATAATAGGATTCCATTCCATAATATTTAACTAGCAAATCGTCAATAAACTGTGAAACTTTTAATAAATAATCTCCACAGCTCTCACTGACTACAATGTCCTGTATTTTAAGTTCGATAATCTGATTGTCATCGGTAATAGGTTTACCATAAATGTCTTCAGTATATCCCATTTCAACGATTTTTTCATGTTTTACTCCGATTTCCCTTGGAATAAAATGTGTTAAAGGCAAATCCGTAGAATCATGTCTTATTGTACCATCACGGTATGTATATACGTCGTGTAATGCACGTAAAATTCCTTTTTCCAATGGTTCTGGGAATTTATCCTCAGAAATAAGACCTTTAACTCCTTTAACAGAATCCAATCTTCTGACCTTTACACTATCGAAAGCATCATTAAGTAACTTGCCCAACTTAATGTTCTTTTTGGCCGAAGCTTCCAGTTCTGTACGTGAACCACAAACAGGGCATATGGATTTAAAGGATGTTACTTTACAGGTGGGATTTGTACATTTACATTTTGCTAAAGTGACACTAATAGTACCTTTTTTTGCAGCTTCAACAATATTACGAATATTTCCTGCATAATTACCGATTGGGAACAGGGAATGAGGGGCCGGTCTCATTAAACGTTCTTTTGTTTTTTCAGGACGTCCTACACGACCACCAATATATGTAGGAGCTTTAGCTTTGATTTCAATGTTATTTATCTGGTTTATTGCTTCCACACTTTTAACATCTTCATCAGGTGTCAGATGTTTATTCAATGTTCTCATTAAAGCATATAAAATGTTATTTGAAATGGTCAATGATTTGTTATGAACATGATGGGGAACACCCAATATCTCCAAAATTCTTTTATGATAATCTATAGGAATTCTGTTAATGTCATTGTTGAATATTTTTTCCGGACTTTCAATGTGTTCATATAAATAATCATGTAATTCATTTAACTCTTCTTTACATACATCATGATAATAGAATGTATATTTTGGATGAAGGGGGGTGTCTGTTTTTTCAGCAATTTCAAAAGCTTTTTGAGCATCAATTTCTAGTTTTAACAAATCAGTCAATTCCAATTCTTCTTTAAAGCCTATTCCAAAATCATCATGAGTTTCTTTAAAGTATTCTGATTCTTCTATTTCCTGAGCCCACCATTCTTCACACCAAGCAGAAACATCTAATGGGATGTTACCACGCAAGTATTCTCCAAAGGCAACGAGCATGTCTCCTAAAAACAATATTTCACTGACTTCCCTTCTGATTTTAATTGCTTGTGAAACATTGTTGACCTTAACGACATCTCCGTTTTTTAATTTAACTATTGGTCCTTCAATGGAATCGCATGGTACAACACAATTTCCTTTTCCGGGTTTTTCAATTTTCATTTGTGTACCGATTGCCAAAAATTCAACAATTTCCATAGTTGCCGGATGAATTGCCATTGATGCCAAGCCGCTGTCTCTTGTTCTACCATACCTGAGTCTAAAACCTCCTTTAGCTCCTGGATCGGACATGACGGGTCTTCCACCAATAATATCCTCCATATATTTGGCTTTTTTCTTAGGTTTTTTAGCATTACTTTCCTTAATTTCTTCAGTTTCTTCTTTTTTATCTTTCTTTTTATCGGCCTTTGGTGCAGTAAAGTATTCCAACCAGCTCCATCCATCAATACCAAGTGTATTGGCATATTTTACGATTTTACGTGATTTTTGGATAACTCCTTCTGCGATAGCGAGTAATGCCCCACCCCTAATATGGTTTGTTTCTACACGCGGAAGATCTCTGTTTTGAACTTCAATGGCATCTGTCTGTTCTCCGGTAACTTCAACAGGAATGCTTTTTACAGCTTTTCTAACTTCTTCCGGGGTAGGGGAATATTGTAGGTTGGTAACTTCTGATTCATATAATTCTACTTCTTCAACATATCTTTCAATTTCATCGTCAGTAGGTTTGTATCTGTCGTGACCCTGTGCAATACGTATGTAGTCTCCGATAAGTACGGCTAATGCGGCGGCAGTACCACCTGCACTACGGATAGGACCGGCAAAGTATACTCCAAAACATTTGGATCCGTCAGGATTGTCTTTAATTTTTACTTTAGCGATACCCTCTAATGGTGCAGCAACTACTCCTTCTGTCAAAATAGCTAATGCAGTACGTATAGCACTGTCTGCATTTGCCTCTTGAACTTCATAGTTATTTTTTTCACCAGGAACATCATCTTTTGTTGCAATCTCCTTAGCAATCTGGAAAGCTACTTCTTCCCTTGACATACTTTCTTCTAGCTTTTTAATTCTTTTTGCAACACCTTCCGGACCGACTAACCCTTCAACACGTTCTGCTAAATCCTTTGCTAACGGTATTTCAGGAACTAATTCCAAGTCTTTTCCCTGTTTTCTAGCTTCACGTGCAATATCGTACAATTCTTTGGTGTTATCTTCAAGCATTTTGAAATAATCCACTTTCTAACCTCCCTTGAATTTTCGGTTCATGATGATTTATTATAATAATATCTTTATCAATTGTTGTTTTAAATTTTTTTTGATATACTTTTTTGATATTAAAAATTTTAGTAAGTTAATCCTATATATTATTATAAAGAAAAATAATATGAATAACAGAATAATTTGAGCTGGTTTAATGTTGAATGATTCACTAAATAAAGAATGGAAAATAAAGTTTTTTGAAGCATTTGCTTCAGAACAGGGCAATACTGTTGAAATGGAAAAAGCAGACAAACTAAAATTTGAACATTTTCCTCCGGTCATTGGAAAATTTTACAATGAACTGGTGGATGAGGATGCCTTAAAAAACATCTGTAACGGAAAGTTAAAGCTTTTCAAGGGAAAGTTATCTTCAGATTATAATGATGACATATTAACGGTTGATTATGTGAAAACTATTAAGGATCAGTTAAATACACTGATGCAGCAGCAAATTGCTAAATTGAATCAGGAGGATCCGAATTTCTTGAAAGAGGATGAGAAGGAAATAATAGAAAATTCGGATTTTCCTTTCATCCGTCTTATGACGCTGGTTTATACTAAGGATACCGATGAAATGACCAAAGATGAACAAGAACAATGGAAAGGATATATGAATGATTTCATCAATCAACAAATTGTATTCGGAGTCATAAACACGTATTATACAATGAAATTATATCATGACAATAATTATATTTCATTATTCCAAACTCCATACAATAAGGAAGGATTATGGGATGAATATGCAGATAATAAGAAGGGATTCTGTGTAGCTTATGATTTCAAGGAAATAAGTGAAAAGACTGCCAGACAGTTAAAGAAAATATTCCCAGTAGTTTATGTTGATTCAAAATTAACCAAAGATGATTTGGACTATGATGTTTACAATCCATATTGTGCATCTATTGCCATAAATAAGGAAGTGGTAAATGATTATGATAATGAGTGGATGTACGTGTTCAATCATCAATTTACTGAAAGTGAATACAGGATGTTGGATAATCTTTTAGAACCTGTGTATAACAAAACAACCAATAACGAATCCATTCAAAACATACTTAAAAATGTATATCTGGTTGATAAGGACGATGATTTGGAGTACAAATACAAAGAAATCATCAGGGATCTTTTGGCAGTATTGGAATCAAAAGAATTTAATGATGAAATTAAAGGATTGCTGGATGAGGTTTTCAAAATTACCGATGATGAAATAGAAATTGAATTCATGAAACCTGAAGCAATATATTTGGGAACGAATTTCCCTGAAGACGAACAGGAAAAATATAAAGAATTGATTGAATCAGAAGATGTTAGAATATTCAAAATTAAAGAAAAAGATGGTCAATTATTCAAAGCATTAATATAGTGATAGTATGTCCAATACACTTTATGAAGAATTGGTTGAAGTATATGAAGAGATTAGCAGTACAACCAGTCGTTTGGAAAAAGAGGATATTATCTCGAAATTTCTTAAATCCATCAAAGAGAATGATCCTGAGATAACTTATGATGTAACTTTACTCTTGCAGGGAAAAATTTTTCCTCCCTGGAGTGATAAGGAGATGGGAGTTTCCACACAATTAATTATTAAGGCACTATCAAAACTGCTCGGTGAAAATACGAAATCCATTGAAAACAAATTGGCTTCAGTTGGAGATATGGGTGAAATTACTGAGGAGTTAGTAAAAAACAACAAACAGGTAACATTCTTTAAAGTACCATTAACAATTAAAAAGGTTATTTCCAATCTCAGAAAAACGGAATCAATTGTCGGAAGTAATTCCCAGAACAAAAAATTAAATCTCATATTGGAATTATACACTTCCGCTTCTCCTATCGAAGCCAAATATATTACAAGAACAATAACTGAAAAGTTAAGGATAGGTGTTGGGGAAGGTACCCTTGTTGAAGCTATAGCAAAAGCATATGATATTGAGAAGGATATTATTGACAGGGCATACATGCTCTCAAATGATTTGGGTGAAGTGGCAAACAGGGCTTTGGATTCTGTGGATTCCGTGAAAAGTTTAACTATTGCTCCGGGAAAACCTATTAAACCGATGTTGGCTCAATTAAGTCCAGGTATCAAAGAGAGTATTGTTGAAATGGGAAAGGTTATTTGTGAGACAAAATATGATGGAATAAGGGTTCAGATTCATAAAAAAGATGATGAAATAAAAATTTTTACCAGACGGTTGGAGAATGTAACAAATGCCTTGCCTGAAATAGTTGAATATATTAGGGAAGCTTTACCTGATGAGGATTTCATTGTTGAAGGGGAGGTTATAGCCACTAAGGACAATAAGCCGATTTCTTTCCAGTATATCCTGCAAAGGGTAAAACGTAAGTATGATGTTGAAAAGATGCGTGAGAAAATCCCTTTAAAAATATTTTTATTTGATGTCCTGTATTATAAAACACCTAAGGCAGAATTGCCTATTGGTCAAAGACGGGAATTGTTGGAATCTATAGTAACGGTCAGTTCCGATGTTGAATTAAGTACCATGAGGATAGTAACTGAAGAAAACTATGAAGAAGCTGAGGAATTATTCAATTGGTCTGTGGAAAACGGTCATGAGGGGATCATGTTTAAGGACATAACAAGTCCCTACTCTCCTGGAAAAAGGGGAAAGAACATGCTGAAATTCAAGCCTGTTAGGGAAACATTGGACTGTGTGATAACAGGAGGAATCTATGGTAAAGGTAAAAGAGCCAAATTTTTCGGTTCTTACCTCTTGTCCCTATTGGATAGTGAAAGCGGTGAGTACAAGACATTGGTTCATGCTGCAACAGGTATGGATGATGAAATGTTGGCTTCATTGACAGAACGTATGCAGCAGCATATCATTTCAACTTCAGAACAGATAGTTAAATTTAAACCGGCAGTAATACTTGAAGTTGCTTTTAGTGAAATAGTTGAAAGTAATGAATATGAAACAGGTTATTCATTGCGTTTCCCTGCAATTAAAGGGGTAAGGGATGATATTGGTTTGGATCAGGTTGATACGATAGACAAACTTCAGCAAATGATTGAACTGCAAAATTCTTAATTCATTTTTTTTATTTTTTTATTTTTTGGTAAACATTATTTAATACTATTACATAATTATTATTATAATTAGTATTATGAATGATGAAAAAATATTTAAAATATCATTAATAACCACAATTATTGGATTGTTTTTAATAATGGTATTGTCGGGATATGTCAATCCCGAAAGATTAGACATTAATCAAATTGATAAGTCAAAGATTGATAATCAGATAGAAGTGGATGCTACAATTGCTTCTGTCACTCAAACCAAAACCAATACGAAAATTGTTAAATTGTCTGATGATACGGGAAACATCACTTTGGTAATCTTTCCATCAGTTGGATATGAGGATAATTTAACTAAAAACCAGAAAGTTAAAGTGATTGCAAAAGTATCACAGTACAACAATGACATGGAATTGATTTTGGAAGAATCTAAAAATTTAATCATTTCCTAATTTTTTCTTTTTTTTAAGGTTTTTTGTCAACTATAAATTTTTTAATAAACATAATAATATTTAATAGAAAAATGGTTGTAAGATTTATGGATTTATTTTTAAAGGAAGATAAAAGAATACTGCTGGTACCGGCATTTCTTTCATTTATTATAGCTCTACTTTTATTATACAAGTATGCCTATCCTATTTCATGGGATGTCTATTATCATATGCACATGATTGAGTTATATATGCAGAATGGATTGGTTTTCTGGGATTATGCTACTGTCGCACCCAAGGGCAGACTGATAATGTACCCTCCATTATTTCATCTGGTATTTGCAGAATTATCTAAATTACTTAATATAAGTTCGGCCGAGTTATGTAGAATAAGCCAACCCCTATTTTCATTTTATTTGATAGGAACAATCACTTATGTTTCATATAAATTGTCTGATGTACGGACCGCATTTTTTACCGGATTATTGAGTATGTTATGTTTTATAACATTTAACCGTTCTGTAATATGCACTCCGGCAACAATAGCAATCGGTTTATCAATGATTTCATGTTTATTTGTATATCTGGCAATTGACGAAAATAATATGAAATATCTGATATTGTCTGCAATGGCATTGGCATTACTCTGGAACCTTCACATGGCTACAGCCATATTGACTTGTGGTGTAGTGGCTTTATATTCCTTTATTCAACTGGTTGTGCATAAAATATCCGTAAAATACTTAATGCTTTATGTCATAACGGTAATCTTGCTTGGAATGCCGTGGTGGATATATATTGCAATAAATTATACTCTGGTGTTCAATTCATTACCCGGAGCAAACCTTTTAATAACGGATTTTTTCTTTAAATATTATGGAATAACCGAAATTCTCTTATTGTTTGTGGGATATTATGTTTTAATTAAAGAAAAAAACAGCAGAACATTATTCTTAATGGTATGGACCTTGTCTTTACTATTATTAAGTCAATCATATCTTTTGGGTTTTAACATTGTCTCCATAAGAATATTGGAAGTTCTTTCCTATCCGCTAATTTTGGTTTCAGGTATGGGACTGGATTATTTGTATGGGGAATATTTACAGAACATCAGACTAAAAAAGATTTTGATAATCCTGCTAATTGTATTCTCACTGACTTCAGCATTATTGTATGTGGATAGCTATACTCCAGATATATTGAATGAAAATGACCATGAAGGGACAGTAATAAGCGAAAACATACACTTGTTGGTAAATCCCGTTAAGACAATGTTTAAGCCTACAGTAATCTCTTCACGATTCGCAAACAATACTTTAGCCCATGACAGGTATGATGTGATGAAATATTTTGTAAGGGAGAATACAAGTGATATTGTAGTATCCGAAGATGCAATAATGGATACTATAATTGTTTCAAACACCAACGCTTCGGTGGTTTACGGTGGATTCACTGAATCCATACCCGAGTACGTAACCGATCCGGTTCATATTATTAAGGGCTGGTCCAATAAGAATGAATTAAGTCAACTAAACGTTGGGTACCTATTGTTAAAGGAGAATACAACAGTACCATATTATGCAGAACAGGTGTATAACAATACAAATTATAAAATATGTAAAATCAAGAATGAATACAGGTAATTAAATATGAAAACACTATATAAATTATTGCTTTTAGCTCTTTGTATAATCGGATTGGTTTTATCGGTCTATTCCAGCATATGCACTGATACAATTGAATGTGATGAGAACACCCTTGTAATTTCGGTGTGTACCGGGAATATGAGGGCACTGGAAATCGGAGTTTCATCCTATGCAGGATACAATAAAGTGCCCCTGATACTGTCTGATAAGACAATGCCAAAACAATTGGAGGACTGGCTGCCAACATATATCCGGGAAAACAGAATCAACAAAATAATAGTTGTGGGTCCGATTAAAGCCGAACAGATTTTTAATTTAATGGAATTAGGTGTAACGGTAAAACAGATAAACGGACAAAGTATTTCTGAAATATTGACCAATATTGCAGATAATAATGAGGATATCAATAAAGAAACAGTTATATTAACAGCCTCAGATCCATTGGCCGGTGAATTGGGGGCATACATGAAAGTGCCTGTATTTGTAACGGCAACAAACAGCAGTTATCAATCAAGCGAATACCTTGATGAAAAATATCTGAATTATCTCAAAAGCCACAACATAAAAAAAGTTATCATAGTCGGAAATATTCCTCAGACAATTAAAAATCAGCTGGATCAATTAAGAATAGAACAAGAAGAGCTGTCCGGTGCGAATTCATTGGAGGTAAGTTATTCCGTCAACAACAAGTTAAGGGAGTTGGGATATTTAAATAACACTTCCGTCGCATATTATGGATTTTATGGGGAAATTCCAACAATAATTCCATCAGTAATAAAAAATAATGCATATCTGATAGAAGATTCATCAAATATGGGTGATATAGTACCATACCTGTTAAAAAACAATATAAGTCTGGTTTATTTAACAAGAAACACGGAATCTGAGTATATACAGATGGAAGAAACCGATTACATTTCTTCCAATGTAATAAATAATTTGGAACGAAATAATATCTCCATAAGGTATTTGACAAAAAGACGCACATTGGATGAGGCAACAGGATTGTACGATATGAAAATACTGACGGCAGAGGATTTATCAAATAAGACGAACAATGCCTATGAAGAAAACAACAATGAAAACATCAAAACACAACCTCCTCTGATAGCCCTGTTGAACGAAAAGGAGGTCGCCGATTCAAACAATATTACGGCAACAATAAGAAAAGAGGATGCAAACACTTTCACTGTAGAGTGGAGTACGATACATCCTTACACATGGAAACGGATTGATGATGAAAATTATTATGCAACATCCAATACAGGTTATGAATATGAATGGAAACATTTCAATGATTCATGGCGGGTGGAATATAAATACGATAATAGCAGTTATTATAACATTACATGGCTGGAAAATGACGATTACTCATGGACTGAAGTTCATGATACAAAGAATTATACATGGACATATGACGGGAAAAGATGGGACTGTTATGATGAGAATGACATGTTGATTTATTATCTTGAAAAAACCGATAATTCCAAAAATGTATAATTCAATAAAAACATATAAATAAATAATGAAATAATATTTCACTATTCATTTTTTTCTTTTAATTACAAAGCTTATTCATAAAAAAATAGTGAGGAGAATTTAATATATGAAACAATTATTTGGTACTTTTGGAGTAAGGAGAATTGCAAACACAGTGTTAACTCCTGAGTTTGCATCAAAGATAGCAGCAGCTTATGGAACTAAAGTGAAAGGTACAATAGCTATAGGTTCTGATCCAAGAACTTCCTCTGAAATGATTAAACACGCAGTAACTGCAGGATTGTTGTCTACAGGTTGTGATGTGGTTGATTTGGGTATGTTACCAACACCAGCAGTGCAATATGCAGTAAGACAATACTATGATGGTGGAATCATGATTACAGCATCACACAACCCACCAAAATACAATGGATTAAAATTATTGGATTCTGACGGTATAGGAACTCCTGATGAATTAGAAGAAGAAATAGAAGATATTTACTTCAACGACAAACAGGAACGTGTCACATGGGATAAGATAGGAAAAGCATATAAACGTGACATAATTGATGAATACTGTGATGAAGTCATAAAAAGAGTGGATGCAGAAAAAATCAGAGAAGCAAAAATTAAAGTAGTGCTTGATTGCGGTTCAGGAGCAGCATGTGATACAACACCTTTCATAATCAGGAAATTAGGTTGTGAAATCACTACATTAAACTGTCAGGCTGATGGGGCATTCCCTGGAAGAAATCCGGAACCGACTGAAGACAACTTGCAGGACTTAATTAAAGTTGTCAAAGCTACAGGGGCTGATATCGGTATTGCTCACGATGGTGATGCAGACAGAACAATATGTATTGATGAAAAAGGACAATTTGTATTTGGAGACAAATCCTTTGCACTGGTGGAAAAATCAATGCTTGAGAAAAATAATGGTGGTAAAATAGTTACTACCGTAGCTACAAGTAACGCCATAGCAGACATTGCCTTAGAAAATAATGGTGAAATTATCCTTACAAGAGTAGGTGATCTGGTGGTTGCACGTAAACTGCAGGAAGTTGATGGACTATTCGGTGGGGAAGAAAACGGAGGATTAATCTTCCCTGACTTTGTTTACGGAAGAGATTCAGGTCTCGCAACCGCAATGTTACTTGAAATATTGGCAACTACTAACAAACCATTATCTGAATTGATTGATGAATTGCCAACATATTACTCCGAAAAAAGAAAAGTTGAATGTCCTGATGACAAAAAACAATTGGTTGCAGAAGGAATAATTAATGACACAACTGAATATGAAGTAGATACAACTGATGGTGTAAAAGTTATTACCGAAGAAGGATGGGTAATAATACGACCGTCAGGTACCGAACCTATATACAGATGTTTCTCAGAGGCTAAAACTCCTGAAAAAGCTGCAGAATTAGCTGATTGGGGTATGACGCTCATTGAAAAATATTTAGATTAAATTTTCTCATTATTTTTCAATTTTTACTTTTTTTCTTGACTGATTAGTTCTTTTTTTATAATATGTTTTACATAGATATTACATAACAAAGAATATCTTTTTATTAATACTATTTACAATATTATTTTAACTATTCAAGGGGAGGCTTTAAAATGACTGATATTAAAATGGAAATTGCTAGTCGTGTAAAGGATATGCGTGAAGTTTGTGAAATAAGTGTACAGGAAATGGCCGAAAAGTTGGACGTTCCAGTAGAAACTTATACGAAATATGAAAGTGGGGAATTGGATATACCTGCAAGTATACTCTACGAAGCTTCACAAATATTCAACGTAGATACTAGTTTATTATTAACGGGAGAAGACACAAGAATGAGTGTTTTTGCCGTAACACGTAAAGATAAGGGGGTAAGAATTAATCGTAGGGAAGCCTATGACTACGAGAATCTGGCATCAAATTTTGCACATAAAACAATTGAACCGTTCATAGTTACAGTAATGCCGCGTGATGACAATTACATGCCGGAACCAAATTATCATAAGGGGTATGAATTTGTTTACGTTTTAGAAGGCAAATTAAGATTATACATTAAGGACAATATTGTTGATTTGAATGAAGGGGATTCCGTATACTTTGACTCTTTACATAAACATTCAATGATAGCATTAGGGGATAAACCGGTTAAATTTTTAGATGTACTGAATAACAATGGTGGTATTGATTAGATGAGTTCGTTATTACATAAATATATAGATAGGGAAGAGTATGAATCCTACGAAGACTTTAATGAAAACTTCAAGATAAACGTTCCGGAGGATTTTAATTTTGCATATGACATTGTGGACGTATATGCAAAGGAAGATCCGGATAAGGTTGCATTGTCCTGGTGTGATGATGATGGGGATAAAGTGTTCACCTTTAGGGATTTGAAGTTTTATAGTGATAAGGCAGCAAATTTCTTCCAGTCATTGGGAGTAACAAAGGGCGATTGTGTTCTACTAACATTGAAAAGTCGTTATGACTTTTGGTATTGTATGCTGGCATTACATAAACTAAAGGCTATAGCAGTACCTGCAACGCACATGTTAAAGCCGGAGGACATAGAATATCGTATATCCGCTGCAGGAATAAAGACAGTGGTTACAATTAGGGAAGATGGCGTACCTGAAAACTATGCCGAAGTTGAGGAAACATTGGGAGTATCATTAAACAAGATTTTTGTAGGTAATGAAGACAAGGAAGGATGGTATAATTTACGTGAAGAGGTAGAAAAGGCTTCAAAAGATTTCAAAAGGCCAGTCTATGATGACGATTCAGTGGAGGATACTTCTGTAATTTTCTTCTCTTCAGGTTCAACAGGACAACCTAAAATGATTAAGCACAGCTTTGGATATCCCCTGGCACACATAGTGACATCACATTACTGGCATCAGGTGGTGGAGGGAGGACTTCACTACACAATTGCAGATACAGGATGGGGAAAAGCATTATGGGGAGAGATATATGGTCCATGGATTTCTGGTTCGGGAATATACATATATGACTATGACAGATTCCATCCATATGAAGTATTGTCAAAGGCATTGGATCATAAAATCACAACACTATGCTGTCCACCAACAATGTACAGATTCTTTATTAAAGAGGACATAGATAGTCTTGACTTTTCATCATTAAAACATGTATCCACAGCAGGAGAACCATTAAACGATGAAGTATACTACAAATTTAAGGAATTAACCGGACTTGGAATAAGAGAATCCTTTGGACAAACTGAAACAGTGGCCACAATAGCAAACTTTCCTTGGCTGGATATCAAATTGGGGTCAATGGGTAAACCGGCACCATTATTTGATATCAAACTATTGAATCCCGAAGGAAAGGAATGTGATGTGGGGGAAGAAGGAGAAATAGTATTTGACATTTCCAAAGGATACCCGCTAGGTCTCTTTAAAGGATATTATAACAACGAAGAAAAAACCAATGAAACAATATACGGCGGATATTACCATACCGGAGACTCAGCATGGAAAGATGAAGACGGATATTACTGGTACAAGGGACGTATTGACGACATCATTAAAAGTTCAGGTTATAAAATAGGCCCATATGAAGTAGAAAGTGCATTGCTCTCACACAGTGCGGTTTTAGACTGTGCAGTAACAGGGGTACCTCACCCAATCAGGGGACAGATTGTTAAAGCAACAATAGTTCTTGCAGACGGTTATGAAGCATCCGAAGAATTAACAAAAGACATACAAAACCACGTAAAACACGTAACAGCACCATATAAATATCCAAGGGCAATAGAATACGTAAAAGAATTACCAAAAACAATCAGTGGAAAAATAATGCGTAAACAAATAAGGGTTGCTGACGAGGAAAAATATAGGGAAGAATAAAAATACTAATCTTCCTCAACCCTTTTTTTAATATTTAATTTATAGTTTTCAAAAATATCATTTGTAATATAATGTTTTAATTCTAATTCATCTTCTGTTTCTATTAAATCATCTAAAGATAGGATTTTTAAAGCTTTACAAATATCAATTCTCTTTAGAACTTTTTTGGTATATGGACGTTTTGAATCAAGGGATACAACATGTTTCAAGAAGCTTTTAACAACCCATGAATTGAGAATGAGCATGGTAACATAAGCAGAATCATAATCATCAAATGATAAATAGTAACATGTATCATCAAGCATCATGGATTTTTCATGGAATACCAATGAAAAAAGACCCTGTTTATAGAATCCGGAAATTGCTACTTTGAATTTCTTGAATGTATATTCACCAATACCAAAAATACTAAATTCGGGAGCATTAGCATAAATGTTACTTTTACGTTGTCTAAAATACTCTTCATTGCTTACTAAGTAGTTCCATGTTAAAGGAAATTCCTTTTTAATATAGGAAGTATTTTCTTTAAATTTGCGTTGGGTAATAAGAATCTTTTTATCTGAACTGTTTACTATGGGGACTTTGATATTACTACTTTTAAGTAGGGGGTATAGCAAATCCTCCTCCAATTCTATAAGATCCTCTTTTTTATTCATGTATTTATCATCAGAAACAGTCAATTCCATGATGTTGGTGCAATCATGCTTAATGCCCTGTCTCCATTCAAAACAGCAGGCACCATCAATGTCTACAATATTGCTTAAATCAGAATAGAATTTGCCGTTTATCATCCCAATTTTATAATTTTTGCCGGGATTATCTAATTCATATACCTCACATGAACTGAATTTCTTATTTCTTTCATTAAATTGTATGAAAAGGATACAGGAGGAGGTATCTGCTTTAAATATTTTCATTGCATCAAATTTGATGATGTTTATTCTACATGTGAAAATATTATTATTTACAAGATATTCAAATATGTTACAGGCTACCGTGTATTTGCATAGGAAAATCATGTTGGTATTCAAATTCTTAAATTTATTGATGATATGTAAAATAATATTTTCGGATATATCAAAGTTACTCATTCCCGTGGTAGCATCAAAAAAATCTAAGTTTTTCAAGTTGTTTTTATTTGGGAGATTATCGGAATTATATTTGGATAATCGGGTATTGGTTACCCATGGTGGATTACCAATTATAAGATATTCAGTATATTTGCTGTTGATTAGTTCTTCTAAATCGTATTCAAATATGTTTTCGTTAATTAGTATAACATTGTCTACGGATTTTTTTACCTCGTCCAGGTAATCCTTGTTAATGTCTATGCCTACAACAGGTACTTTGGGATAGAACAGTTTGGAAGCCTTGATAAAATTTCCGATACCGCAGGTTGGTTCAATGATAATGTCTGGTGCAATCAGATATGTTTCATTGATGTGTTCCAATACTTTTTTACAAAAATCCAGAGGGGTCTGATAATCACCATACTCTTTCTTAGGATTTACCGTAGGCAATTCCTCTTTTTTATCTTTGTACGTGTATTTTAATCTCCATTGGAAAGCATTGGATATTGTAAGATAACCCTGTTTCGGAGGATTCTGGATAATCTCTTCAGCTAAATTTTCAAGTGTGCTGTCATCTCCTGGAAGTTTGCATTCGTTAAGATAATAAGCAATTTTATCTTTATCCCAGTTGTTTTCCACCATTTTTCTAAGGTTTTTTGTTATAATGTAATCTCCAGTTTCTTCTGCTTTTATAAATGTACATGAATTAAAAAATAGGTGGCATGTTCCGTTGCTTTCGCTTTTTTCATAGATAAATAAGATAATATTATATCCTAAACCGTAAATTTTTTGTTTGACATCTAAAAAAGGACAGGAATTCTGTGGTTTGTTTGATGAGGTTACTTTTATGTCGGTATTAAGTTCCTTGTCTGGAAAATCAATTCCGTATGCGGAAGAACCTAGGTTAAACTCATATTTGCTTTTAAGATATTTCTTAAATTCATGTTCAATATATGTACCTATGGTTTTTCCATCATTAATTCCTACTAAATCAGGGTGCTCTTGGGTATTTGTTATGGCACAGAATAATTCAGCTTCTTTAATCAAGGAATCCTTTGTCAATTTCATGAGTATATTTATGATACTTATAATATTAAGTATGTTCTTTTTCAAAAGAAAAAAAATTCTAATGTATTTATGCCTGTTCTAAGTAATATTATATAAAAAAAAGATTATTGTTGGAGGTTGGGGGAGATAAGAACTATAGTATTATAGTTTATTTGTGTCTTTCAATAAGTTCATCGAACAGATCATCTATGTCTATGCCTTTATATGCTAAATTTAATATTGTAAAAAATATTAAGTCGGCTGATTCATGAACTAAATCCTCATTATTTTTGCTTGCTAAGATTACTTCTGTAGCTTCCTCACCTAACTTCTCAAGGATTTTGTCTTCAGCTTTTTTATCAGAATCCTGCATTAATTGGGATGTATATGAATCGGTGGGATTATTCTTTCTATCTACTAAGGTGTTGTAAACTTCTCTAATAATATCATCTTTCATTAAATTCACTTCTTTATGGTTGTATTTTTATCTCTTAAACTGCCTGTAACTGCTATTAATGGATGTTGAGCATCAGCAATTATTTCAATATCATCTATGGAGTATATTCCATTTTTTTCGGCAGTTTTTTCAATACCAAGTTTAATTGGCTTATCTAAAGTGATAACATAAGCTGAAATTTTATCATTTCCCATTTTGGTTGATGCAACAAGTCTGTGGTGACCATCAACAACTAAATATTTATTATCTCCGGTTTTAACTGACATGATTGGTTCGGCAAGACCTTTTTCAATTTCATAAGTTCTTCCTTCTAATTCATCGGCATAAACTTTGTCTTGAGTAGGTTTTAAGTCTTTAGTGTTTATTAATTCTTTTGTTAGTTCGGTTTTAACACCATATAACTGTTCTAATGTTTGCCTGTACTGGTTAACTTTTTCCGGAGTTGAACGTTCTATATGTGAACGTAGAATGTCCGTATTTGTAATAATTCCCAATACCTTTCTTTTCTCATTAGTAACAGGTAATCTTGAAATGCCCATTCTGAACATCACTCTGGCTGCATCATTGATTGATAATTCTTCATTTGCTATAACGATATCATCAGACATCATTCCCCTAACTGTTGGTTTTAAATCTCTTATAAGGATATCAGAAGCCGTGATTATACCAACAATTTGATCGTTTTGTTCTACTGGGAATCCGTCATGTCCTGTTTGTTTAATAATCTTTTTTATTTCAGTAATTGTCATATCAGGATCTACTGTAATTACATTTCTTGTCATGTAATCTTTAACTTTTTTATAATCACTCATCTAATCTCTCCTAATTGGTTATTTAGGGGGATAAATTAAATTTACATGGAATCTAATTTATCTTTAATAATTTTGTTGGTTTCTCCAGCATTCGCTTTTCCTCTAGTTAATCTCATAACTTGGCCAACTAAGAAATTAACTGCATTTTCCTTACCATTTTTATAATCGGTAACGGCATTAGGGTTTTCTTC
>CADBRM010000007.1 GCA_902797085.1 uncultured Methanobacteriaceae archaeon | reverse complement strand
CTGCAAGAACTCCTGTTGAATAGGCTTGTTGTAGGTTGTATCCTCCACTAATGCCGCATCCTTCAATAAGTTCACCGACAATAAATAAATTTTCTATAAGCTTGGATTCAAAAGTATCCGGATTAATCTCCTTTCTTTTAATACCGCTATTGGTTACAAAAGCATCTTTTTCAAGTACTTCCAAAACGTTAAGGGTTAATCTTTTTAGAGTGTCCCTAATTATTATTCTGTCCTGTTTTGTAATCTGGTTAAGAATTTTGTCATTGTCAATTTCTAAATAATTCAGGAATTCATTACACATTCTTTTAGGCATGTAGTTATGTAGATAAGTTCTAATTTTCTTGTTGCTGTTTTCGGCGAAATCATTTTGTAATTTCTTATCTAACTCTTCATAAGAACAACCTTCACATAAATCCAAATTTATTATTACATCTTGATTTTTTCGCAGATGTCTTTCAATAAACATGCTGTTGTTAAGTATTACGGGACCGCTGATGCCGTCATGTGTAAAAAGTATGGAACCCTGATCTTTTACAATTGATTTTTTGTTTGCTTTAATCTCTAATTTGACATCCAAAGTTATTCCTTGCAAGTTAGTAATCCATTTTTCTTTTATTTTTAAGGGTGATAATCCTCCCATTTGTTTTGTAACACTATGTCCAAATTCTTTAGCAAATTTATAACCGTCACCTGTGGAGCCTGTTTGTGGATATGCGTTGCCTCCTGTAGCTAAAATAACATATTTTGATTTAATAACTTGTGTGTCATCGTATCGGATAATGAAAATATCATTTTCCTTTTTTATGCTACTTACATTGCTGTTGACTTCATACTTTGTACTGGATTTGTCCAGTATGTTAATTAAAGTATTTTGAACAGTTTTTGATTTGTCCGATACAGGAAAAACACGTTCATTTTCTTCGATTTTTGTTTTACAACCATTTTTTTCAAGCAATGAAATGATGTCCTTGTTGAAGAAATTTGTGAACGCGGTTCGGTAATACTTTCCTGAATTGTAAAAACTATTGATGTATTCATCTAACGTGTGGTTGTTTGTCAGATTACATCTTCCTCCACCAGTAATAAGCATTTTTTTCCCTAAAATATCGTTTTTTTCCAGTAAAATACTTTTTTTGTCGTTGAGGTGTATTGCAGATAATATTCCGCTGGATCCACCGCCTATTATTGTAGTGTTATAAACAGTCATGTTATCATCCATTCGATTTAAAATTTAAAAATAAAAAAAGTAATTAATTGAGGTATATTATTAATTATTCTTAAAAAGAAAAAGGAGTTTAATCATCTAAATTCATTAATACATGGTATATTCTTTGGAATACAGTAATGTAACTCAATACTGTGAGGAGAGCTATTGTAAATAGCATTATTGTGTGTGAACCACCACATATTGCTGCTATTAAGGAACCTACAACTATTAACAATAATCTTTCAGCTCTTTCAGCTATACCGACTGAACATTTGATTCCTTCTTGTTCTGCTCTTGAACGAACATAACTCACAGTTAATGATGAATGAATTGCTAAAGCTCCAAGAATAGGGTCAACAAAACCACTATACATGATCCCGATAATTATTGCAGCATCTGCAAAACGATCACAGGTAGAATCTAAGAATCCTCCAAATTTAGTTCTACGATTTTGTGAACGTGCGATAGCTCCATCAATCATATCACAAAATCCACTAAGAATAATAAATAATGCTCCTGCAACTAAATTACTAGAGGCAAACATTACTCCTGCGAAAATACTAATAAATAAACCGATTATTGTTACAATGTTTGGGTCTATCTCTATTTTTTCACCTATTTTGCCAGTAATTTTATTGGTCTGTGGTCGTAATTTATCATTTAGCATACTATTGTATTTATAAATTAAATTATATATATTTAAAATAACTAATCATTTTTTGAATTGATAAAATGGATGTAATAAAGTATAATAATGGGGATAGTTTAAAAATTGTTATTGAAGCTTTAAAAGAGGGTAAACTGGTTGTATATCCCACAGATACTCTTTATGGGTTGGCTGTGAATACAGAGAATTCTGAAGCTATCAAAAAACTTTTCTCAGTAAAAAATCGTTCTTTAGATAAACCGATATCCGTATGTTTTCATGATTTGAAACAATTGGAAGATTATGTGATATTGACTGATAAAGTAAGAGATATTGTGAAAAAATTATTGCCCGGACCATATACTTTGCTTTTAAATAAAAAAGACAATATGTCTTCTTTATTAACGGCTAACACTTCAGTTGTTGGAGTAAGAATACCTAATCATATAGTTCCATATGAATTAACAAAAGAATTTCCTATAACCAGCACCAGTGCAAACATATCTAATGTTCCGACCCCAGATAATGTTTATGAAATAAAAAATCAGTTAAAAGGGGATGTTAGTGTTTATGTGGATTATGGTAAATTGAATTCTAGTAAAGCATCCACAATAATTGACTTAACAAAAGATAAACCAATAATAATTCGTAGAGGAACTGGTGATGAAAAGATTTTAGAAAAAATACAAAAAATTAATTTATAATAAATTTGACCATATAATATTATAAGGAAGGTTGCTTATGTCAGTCACAGATAAACTTGGAAATGAAATAGAAATTGGTTCATACATAATTTATTCTAATGTAGGTACAATAGGAGAAGTTTTAGATATTAAAACAGATGAAAAAGGGTCTTGGGTACTTATAACTATTGATGAATTGTCAAAATTATGGTACAATACAGATTATGTAGAAGTAACTGATAAAAAATACGTAAAATCTATAAATAAAGATGAGGATAAGAATAAGGAATTATCAGTAGATGAAATTAAAGAACGTATAGGACTTAAGGTTTCATCAGAAATGGGTGAAGGAGCTGTAGGTGGAGGATAACTCCAAACCTACATTATTTCACTAATAACTTTTTTAAAAATTTTATCTTTTTTGTCATTATATTTGTAATTAACCATTCTGGAAGTATTATCTATTTTTTTATTGATTTTGTAAAGTTCTACATTAATAGAATGGTATGTTCTGTTATATTTACTTTGGAACTCGGAATTCATTTGATCTTTTGAATCAAGTAAATCATGATAAACATTACCAATACCGGATTTTGTTAACATAGTATCGATGTTATATTTTTCACTTTTTATCATATCTTCAAGATTTTTCTTTTCTTTATTAAGGAGTTCCTCATGAATTCTTTTCTTTTCTTCAATTCTCTCTTCAAAAATATTTTTACTTTTAGACATAATATCACTCCTCTATAGCTTGTGCAATACAATATTTACAAAGTGCTTTATCGTTATCCATATGATACTTCTTTACTGGACAGAAATAATTTTTTCCATCGCAGTATATGCTCACTCTTCCCGGAAATACGGTTCCAGGTTTATGGATAGGCTTTTTTCTTAGGTATGTAGTGTAGACTACTATAACATTTAATATATGATTAATTAATGTACTTTCATGTTTAAGTAGTTTATTAACATTATCTATTTGGTCGAGTTCTAAATAACCTTCATAATTTTCAGTGTCATTTTTTAATAATGCAAAACGTTTAATTATCACATTCAATACTGAATCTATGTATTCTTTTTTATATTCTCGTGGTAAGTATTTCGTTTCTTCATTAAAATGAATGGATAAGTCATATAAATCTTCAAGAGTAACTTCATTAACTTCTTGTTTAAGTAATATTCTTAAATCATTCAAACTAATGCCTGAATAAACTTCAGTCATATAGATACCCCTTTTAAACTTTATTTTTTCTTTTTTTTAATTATTTATGGACTTAATATTTATTAACTTTTTTTATTATAAAACTCTATGATGTTGTTGGCGGTTGTTTCTCCAATTCCTTCCACTTTCATTAATTCACTAGCACTTACATTACTTAAATTATTTCCGAAAGCATCTACGAGACTACGTGCTCTCTGCCGACCAAGTCTTTTGATTCCAACAACCAATGGTATTAGTTCCTCTTTGACTCCATAGTATAATCTTGAACTAAGCTTGTCTATTTCATTCAAATATCTGTAGTTACCTAAGACTTCACAGATATCATAGAAATATTTCACAATATTGGATGCTTCGTAGCTGGCTCTTCTTGTTGAAGCAGCATAAACTTTAAGGTAATTTTCTATTTCAAACTCTTTGTGTTCATTAATCCATTCAATTAAACTTGCTGCAGTGGCTTCATTATTTTGAACAAAACTAACGTAAACGTCATGTCTGCTTAAAACTTCTTTAATATTGTCCTTGTTGGCTTTGAATTTGGTATTGATTTTCGGCATGTCTGATGTTCTTGAAATTTCATATATTAAGGAACCGATGTTGAATTCATCACCCATCATGTTTGAGTAATCTTTAAGTTTTACTGCAGTCTTAACGGCATAATTGCTTCTGGAAATTAAGGTTCCAAGTGGTGTCGTTTGTAAACCTGAAGGGGACAGCCTTATTATACCATTTTGTATTAGGTATTCTAGTGCACTTGATATTTCATATTTGATTGATTCATCAGAGAAACCAAAACTCATCGTGTTATATGTATGTGATATTTGGAATCCATAAAATGTTTTGTTGAAGAATTCTACTAATTCATCCATGTCTTTAGCAAATCCGCTAGACACTTGGGTTATAATCTGTTTTAACACCGCATCTTCATTATCGATTAATTTGGAGTTGGTTACTTCTATTTCTCCGTGTACATAGAATTCCTCTAAATTGAATGCTTCATCATAAGTTTTTGCAAGTAAATAGGAGTGTCCTTCAGTATCAAAGCCAGGTCTTCCTGCCCTACCTGACATTTGTTCATAGTCAAATACAGGGATATTGATTTGTCCTTGATCTGTCCACCTGTTATAATCCCTTATCACTACATTTTTACTAGGCAAGTTTACACCATACATTAAACTTGGTGTTGCAGTAATCATAAGAAGATTTCCCTTAACAAATTCCTCTTCGATAATCTCTTTTTGTCTATCGAACAGGCCTGCATGGTGGAAGGCAATACCATTTTCAATACATTCTGCTAATTTATAGCAAACTTCGGTAGGTAGTGTGTTTCTTCGTTTCGGCACTTCTAAAATTTCTTCGGCAATATCCTTGAAGATTTCTCTTTTTCCATCCGGGATGTATCTTGCTATCTTTTTTGCCATATTTTGTGCAAGGGATTCTGTAAATCGTCTGGTCGATACAAAGGTCAGCATCTGTGAAGAATCTTGTAATGTGTCATTAAGAATTTTGAATACAAGATTATTTTTGTCCTTTGTTCCAAATTCTTCTGCACATAAAACCTCCTTATGCAAAGGTACTGGTCTGTAATCATGTGTAACTACTTCCGCTTCAAGCCAATGGGCCATTTCATCCATGTTCTGTAATGTTGCTGACAATGCGATAATCCTGATGCCCTTGTTCTGTTCCTTTATTCTTGTAATTGCACATTCTATGGTAGGTCCCCTGGAATAATCACCTATCATGTGGAATTCGTCAATAATCACCAAGTCTATTTCATGCAATACATTTCTTGAAAATCTTGTCAGTGCATCAAATGATTCGAATACCATGACTGATATGTCTGAACTTGATGGATGTTTACCAACTTTATATCCATATTGTTCAAATATTTTAAATTCCTTGAATTTTTCGTTCTGCAATGAAATCAGAGGTACCGCATAAACAACTTTTCCTCCCTGAAGAAGTATGTTCAGTGCAGCTAAAACTCCCAAAACAGTTTTACCACTGGCTGTTGGAATTGAAATTATATAGTTATCTTTTTTTTCAATATAACCTGAATTAATCACTGCCTGTTGTGCGGGGTTATATTCTTCTATAAACGGATAACATTCTTTCATTATTTCTTCTATCTTCGGATTAATATTACTCAAGATTACACCCCATTTTTATTATTGCTTTCTAAATATGGTATTTTCATTTTAGAATATTTATTTATTATCAATTCTCTTGCATTTTTGCCTAATTTTTCTCTTTTTTCTTCATTAATAACCAAATCATCTAAAGCTTCCTTTAATAGTTCAGGATTTCTTGGAGGTATGATGATTCCATTTTGATTGTTGGTTATTACGCTGCTGATGTTTCCCGTATCTGTAGCCACTAATGATTTTGCACAGGACATACTTTCCAGTGCGACTATGCTTGCTCCTTCAGATATTGAGGGGAGAACCATTATGTCCGCTTCTGGAATAATTTTTTCAGGGATGTCTGTTTTTCCCATCAGGTACGTGTTTTTCAAATTATTTTCCATGACATATGAATTTAATGATTCCCTTTCGGGTCCATCACCGTATATCAGTAAAGTATAATCGCTTTCGGATATTTTTTTTGCTTCCAACAAGTATTTTAAACCTTTTTGTTCAACCAAGTTACCTATGAAGACAACTGTCGGATTATCATATTCTGTTAATATTTCTTTCTTTCCTTTTAACGGTTGGAATTTGTCGGTGTTGACAGTGTTTGGGGTTATTTCTGACTTTTTTTCAAGGTTGTCAATATTGAGTGATGCTGCCTTCTCTCGTAATTTTTCACTCACAAAATACAGGGCATCTGCTTTATTTAAAGAATATTTTATCAGAGGTCTTAAAATTTTATTATTTGGTAAAATATTAATGTCGGAACCATGGACCGTTATTACTTTTTTGGCAGGTAAATTGCCTAAAACACTGACCAGTCCGGGAGGTATGATGTAATTTGCATGAACAATATCAATGTCTTTTTCTTTAATAAGTTTCTTCAAAATAAAATAACTGGAAATGATGAATGATAATCCTCTAAGTAAGGGAATATTGATGCTCTTTGCCATGTAAACATTGGATGGAAAAGTTCCACTTTGCTTGTATGTTAAAATATAAACATCATGTCCCTCTTCCATTAATTTTTCTTCTAGTTGTTTGGTATAAGTGGCAACTCCTCCCAGTTGGGGAGGGTATTGCCCAACAATACAAATATTCATAAAAACACTTCTATTTCCAGTTAAATGGTATGTTGTTCATCTTAGAAGGATTCAATACTTCACCGTTCATTTTAACAATTATTGCATTAAATTTGATATTGAATTTTAGTTCACATAACTCTTCTATTTTGTCTCCTATTAATTCGAATACGTCTTCGGTTAAGTTCTGTTGATCTAAAATCTTTATTACGTCCTCTGTAGTTATACATTCATATATTTCTTTCATCGTGTCGGTATCTGCACCTGCAAGTCCTGCATAACATGTCATAATCTCTCTACGGGCATCAGCAACACTTTGTTTTGTGTTAAATATTCCTGCAGCTATTTTGATTAATTTGCCTGCATGACCAAATAGGGTAATGGAATTAACCTTTTCTGTCTTTTCTGCCTCTTCTAACATAAATCCAACGAAATTACTCATTTCAATAATTTCATCATCTTCAATAACAAGTTTTTCTTTTGCAATGCGGGTACCTATATTTCCCGGAACAAATAGCAAATCGTAATAATTATTGGCAATAGCAACATCAATCTGCACACGTAAAGAATCGGTATAGGCCTTTGAAGACATGGGTCTTGCAATGCCTGTGGTTCCAAGTACGGATATACCATCAATAATGCCCAGTCTGCTGTTCATGGTTTTGGGAGCTAATTTTTTTCCTTCAGGTATAATTATTTTTACTAGGGCTCCTTTGCCTTCAGGAAGGTATTTTTTTACATTTTTAATAATCATTTTACGTGGTACTGGATTAATAGCATATTCTCCCACAGGGATTTGGAGACCAGGTTTTGTAACTTTTCCGACTCCTTCCCCTGCTGTGATTTCTACTTCATCGGTGTTGTCTGTCAGAGTAACTTCTGAAATAATTTCAATGCCTCTTGTAACATCCGGATCATTATAAGTGGGTTTGATCACACTGGCGGTTGCTTTGTCAGAATCAATTTTTCTGCATTCATTTATCTCAACAATCAGTTCTGATTTTGGAGCTTGTATACTTACAACTTCAGGCGATTTGTCTGTAATTGTTAATAGAGCAGCTACACTTGCAGCTGTAGAAACACTTCCCGTTGTGATTCCGGATTTTTCCTTGGAGTTCTCATGATGTTCTATTTTAATCCCAACCTTGAATCATTTAATATCTTTTGCTTTGATTTAAATATTATATATGTATTAACTAGTTTAATTAGTTATTATTACTAAAATAAGTTTTAAAAAAATGAAATTTTAATTAATTCAAATTAAAAAAAGTTTGATAGGGGTTTAATATTTATTTGTCTCTTAAAATTGCTTTTTTAAGTTTTTTGGTTAATTCTTCTTCATCAGGAGCTCCAATAAATGCTGTTTTTCCATTTATAACTACTGTTGGAACGGACATTATTTGGTATTCTCGAACTTTGTCCATGTTTTCATCAACATTTAAATGTGAATATTCTACTTCGTCTCCAAAGTTTTGCATAACTTTTTCTGCTACTTCAACAGCCACAGGACAGTAAGGGCATGAGTGTGATGTGAAAACTTCTAATGTAACGGTCATATTTTTCATCTCCATTTAACATATAAATTCTTTATTTAATTATAATCTATTTTTTCAAATATTAATAAGGTTGTCATATAATATATATTATTAGTTATTTTTGAGGAAAAGATTATCATGGTAAAAGTACGTTCACCCGCTTCTGCTACAGTAATTAATGCTATAAGTACGGGCAAAGGGTCTGCATTCGGTATTGAATTATATGTTACTGCTGATGTAACAGTTTTGAACCGTAATGCTAAAAAGGAGATAGAATCAGTATGTAAAAGTTTGGATGATCCGGATATGGATACTGCATTAATGCATTTATGTGTAAAATATGCATATGAAAAATTGCTGGAATATCCTGATTTTAATTTAAAGAATATAACTTTGAATGTTGAAACAAAATCTGATATTCCTCCAGGTTCTGGTTTATCCAGTAGTAGTGCGGCTTCAAATTCTATTGTATATGGAACATTATTGGCACTCTTGGAGGAAGCCAATATGACTATGGAAGATACCGATATCACTGATGAAGATATTGTAAACATGGGAATAGAGGCATCCTTGGAATGTGGAATAACTAAGACTGGTGCTTATGATGATGCTTCGGCATCATATTATGGTGGCTGGAAAATTACGGATAATTATGAAAGAAAAATATTATATGATTATCTTGTTGTTTATGAGAAAATATTAATATATATACCGAACAAATCTTTATATACTGCACAGACTGATGTGAAGGCAATGAAATCTTTGGCATCACTTGTGGAAATTGCATTCTCTAATGCAATAAATAAGAATATTGAAAAAGCTCTGACCTTAAATGGCTTTTTATATTGTGCTGCATTGAATTTGGATAGTCAAATATCAATGGATGCACTTAAATCAGGAGCTAAGGCTGCAGGTTTATCAGGTACTGGTTCTGCATACACTATTTTAGTTGATAACTCATCAAACATTGATGAAATTAAGGATGCATTATCTAAATATCCTGGTAAGGTTATTGAAACTAAACCAGATAATGTTGGTACTGTGGTTTTAAGGTAATGTGATAATATGGATAAAATCGAAGCTGAAAATCTGTTGAATAATTCAAGGGATAAAATAGATAAAATAGATAATCAAATTTTGGATTTAATATTAGAACGTACATCACTTGCTGAAGATATTATAACATCTAAGAAGGCTTTGAACAAAGATCTTTTTGATCCATCCAGAGAAGAAATCATTCACAACAAAATACTAGATGCAGTTAAAGACAAAGAGATAAATGCAGAAAAAGTAATAAAAGTCTTTGATTTATTGGCATCAATAAGTAAAGAAGAGCAGGAAAAATATTTATAACAAAATAACGTTTATTAAATTAATACTGAAAATTTGGAGGTTTGATTATGGGAAACATTAGAACAACATTTGTTAAAAGAACAGCAAAAGAATTATTAGAATTACACGGTGATAAATTCAATAATGATTTCGAAAACAACAAACAAATGGTAGCTGAATACTCAACAGTATCCACAAAACACTTAAGAAATCAAATTGCTGGTTACGCAACTCATTTATTAGAACAATAAGTTTCAAAACTTATTTGTACTTTTTTTATATTTAATTATTTTAATTACCACTTATTTTTTATAATTTTACTATTTTTGCATCGTTAACTAAATTCTTAATTAATTTTACCCATTAATTTTATTATCATATAGACCACATATATTATTAAGAATAACTATATTGTTAGATTATTTACAAACTCTACATCAATTATTAAAAGGTGAATTTATGGGAATAGTTGTGGCGAAATTTGGTGGTACCTCCGTGGGTACCGGAGAAAGAATTCAGAAAGCAGCCAATTCAGTTGTTAATGAATACATGCAAGGAAACAAAGTAGTTGTTGTAGTTTCTGCTATTAATAAAACTACTGATGAGTCAATTAAGTTAGTAAAAGAATCAATCGGAGATGCTGTGACTTCAAAACAATTGGCAGGAATCCTATCCATGGGAGAAATGCAAAGTGTAAGAATTATGGCAGCAACAATTGAATCTTTAGGTGTCAAATCAGAATTTATCGATCCGTTCAGTGAAAAATGGCCTGTAATTACTGATAGTGACTACTTAAATGCAAAGATTGACAAGGAAGAAACAAAAAAACGTGTTCAGCAACACATTACCAAGTTAGTTAATCAAGGTATTATTCCTGTAATATGCGGTTTCTTGGGAAGAGACTTGGAAGGGTCAGTGACAACTCTTGGAAGAGGAGGGAGTGATGTTTCTGCATTCTTGATAGGCCATTGTATAGGGGCTGATGAAGTAGTGATAGTTACTGATGTAAAAGGAGTAATGTCTACCGATCCAAGAAAGTTGGATACAGCTGAAAAATTGGATAAAATCACTGTCGAAGAAATGATTGACTTGGCAAACTATGGTGCTCAAGTATTACATCCAAATGCTCTCAGATACAAGGATCCGGATATCAAGGCAAAGATAATCAGTTTTGAATATGGTGATTTAAGGGTAAATGGAACAGACATTATTGGTCCGGCTCATCCCGAAGAAGAAGTAATATCCATAATGAAGTTAAACGACAAGTTATCTGTTATTGCAGTGGTCGGCGAAGACTTAATGAATAAACAGGGTATCATTGCAGATATTACAAAGAAGGTAAGTGATAATAATTTAAGTATTTATGGAATATCTACGGGAGAAAGTTCCATAACATTGTTCTTCAAGGAAGAAGATGCGTTAAAAGCACATGAAGTATTACATGAGTTAGTTATAGGTGGAGACAGATTAAGTTCCATATCTTTAGGACAAAAAATTGCAATGATTTCTGTTGTAAGTCATGATTTCATTGACACCCCTGGCATCATTGCTAATATAACTAATCCATTACATGAAAATAACATAAATATAGTGGAATTGTCTTCTAGTCAAACAGCTGTAGTCGTATTTGTTGATTGGGAAGATGGTGACAAAGCATATGAATTAATAAGGGAGACTTTACAATGAATTTAGAAGGAACACATGTCGCTATGGTTACACCATTAGACGATGATAAAAATATTAATGAAGAAGAGTATAGAAATTTAATCGATTTTCTAATTGAAGGTGGAGTTGAAGGAGTATTGGCTGCAGGTACTACAGGAGAATCTGCAACAATGACTCATGAAGAACACCAAAGGGTAATTGATATAATGGTTGATCAGGTAGATGGTCGGGCATTAACTATTGCCGGAGCAGGTAGCAACGCAACCTCCGAAGCAATGGATTTGGTGAAATATGCAGAAGATGCAGGTGCAGACACTGCTTTGGTCATTACTCCATATTATAACAAGCCACAACAATCTGGATTATATGACCATTTCAAATTATTAAATGATTCAAACAACATTCCTATAATTGCATATAATGTACCTTCCAGAACTGGTATTGATTTATCAGTAGATTCCATAATTGATATAGCAAAACTTGACAATATAGTAGCAATTAAGGAAGCAAACCCTGATTTAAACAAATTGGCTACAGTATTTAGTGAATTAGAAAAACAGGGATTATCTGATAATTTCACAGTTTTATCAGGAAATGATTCTTTAACAGTACCTATGATGGCACAAGGAGCAAAAGGAGTTATTAGTGTAGTGGCAAATGTATTGCCTACCAAAACATCAGAAATGGTAAGAAGTGCTTTAGCAGGGGATTATGATAAAGCAAGAGAATTATCAAATGATTTGTTTGATTTAATGGATGTCATGTTCATAGAAGCAAGTCCGGCACCGGCAAAAAGAGCATTAAATTTAATGGGCATGAATGCGGGTGGACTTAGAATGCCACTAAAAGATATGAGTGACGAAAATGATGTAATTTTACAGGAAATTCTTAAAAGATATGATTTAATTTAGGTGAAATAATGATAAGAGTTGCAGTAACTGGCTGTGCAGGAAATATGGGTTCAAAAATCATAAGAACTGTACAGGAACAAGAAAATATGGAAGTTGTAATGGGTGTGGAAATGCCAAATTCACCATTAGCTGGAGAAGATGTTGGTGAAAAAATAGGTATTGGAAAAATCGGTGTGGAAATAATCGGTTCACAAGATTTAGAAGCTAAATTAAAAGAAGTAAAACCTGATGTTCTGGTGGATTTCACAATTGCAACGGCAGCAGTAGAAACAGTTAAAACATGTGCAGCATGTGGGGTAAATGTTGTAGTAGGTACAACCGGAATTAAAGATGACCAATTGGAAGTAATGCACAATGCAATCAAAGAAAACAACATAAAAGCAGTTATTTCACCAAACATGGCTACTGGAGTAAATGTGTTCTTTGAAATTGTAGGACAGGTTGCAAAAATTTTGGGTCACGAATATGATATAGAAATTGTTGAAGCACATCATCATAACAAGCAGGATGCTCCTTCAGGAACAGCAAAAAGAGCTGCAGAAATAGTGGCAGAAAACTTGGAATTAAGTTTAAATGACAATGCATGTTATGGTAGGGAAGGTATGGTCGGTAAACGTCCAAAAGATGAAATAGGTATTCACGCAGTCCGTGGTGGAGACATTGTAGGAGATCATACAGTAATGTTCTGTGGGGACGGTGAAAGAATAGAAGTTATCCACAGAGCTTCTACAAGACAGGCATTTGTAAACGGTGTTATAAGGGCAATTAATTTCCTAATGTCCAAACAGGACAAACCTGTTGCAGACATGTTCGATGTATTAGGATTATAAAAATATAGGTGGTAACTATGGTTAGAAATGTATGTGTACTCGGAGCTACCGGAATGGTAGGACAAAGATTTATTCAATTATTATCTCAAATTCCAGATTTTAATATAGTAAACGTGGCAGCTTCATCAAAATCAGCTGGTAAACGTTATGAAGATGCAGTTACTTGGCATCAAACCACACCAATACCTGAAGAAGTAAGAGATATGAAAATTGTAAATACTGATCCGGCAGAGGTAAGTGATGATGTTGACTTTGTATTTGCATCACTTCCGGCAGGATTGGCTGAACCGGTTGAAGCAGCATTTGCAGAAAAATTTATTGTTGCATCAAATGCAAGTGTAAATCGTATGAAAGAAAATGTTCCTTTGGTGATACCTGAAGTTAACCCGGAACATTTGGAAATGATGGAAACCCAAAAGGATGTTAACGGATGGGACGGTTGTATTGTAACAAACCCGAACTGTTCAACAATTGCATTGACATTAACATTGAAACCGTTATTTGATAAATACACCTTTAAAAGAGTCTCTGTAACAACAATGCAGGCAGTTAGTGGTGCAGGTTACAATGGTGTTCCATCAATGGGAATATTGGATAACATTATCCCATATATTGGCAGTGAAGAAGAAAAAATGCAATCGGAAACATTACACTTGTTAGGAAAAGCTAATGGAGGATTAGTTGAAAAAGCCAACTTCCCGTTAAGTGCATCATGTAATAGGGTTGGAGTGGTGGATGGACACACAGAATCCGTAGCAATTGAATTTGAAGAAGACGATATTACCGTAGAGGATATTGAACAAACAATGAGTGAATTCAGAGGAATACCTCAAAAGGAAAAATTATCATTTGCACCAGAACAACCGGTTATAGTGAGAAAAGAACCTGACAGACCTCAACCTCGTATGGATAGGGATGCAGGACATGGTATGAGTGTTTCAGTAGGAAGAGTAAGGGAGGACGTATTTGAAAACGGTTTCAAATACACTCTTGTAGGTCACAATACCATTCGTGGAGCAGCAGGTGCTTCAATATTAAATGCTCAATTAATTTCTAAATTATACTTATAACTCCCCTTTTATTCTTTTCTTTTTTTGGTGATGTTATGTTGTCAATACTGCATTCACTAGACATTTATCTACTTGAATTAGTGAATCTGTCTTTTCATAATTTTATTTTGGATCATTTGGCATTGTATATTTCATATGGTGGAATAATTTACTTTTGGATTATCATCATTATTTTACTGTATCTTCTTGGAGGAAAAAAAGGAAAAGATGTTGCAAAAAGAATGTTGATTGTATTAATTATCACTACCTTAATTACTCAAGTAGTAAAATATGTTGTCATGAGACCTAGGCCATATACTGAATTGTCTTCATTAATTCTTTTGGGTTTGGGGACTGACCCGTCATTTCCATCGGGTCATACCTCCACTTCGACAGCAATGTCTTGGGTATTATCAAAAGAGTATAACTGGATATTCATGTTAATTCCGATATTTGTTGCTTTGTCCAGATTATATATAGGTGTACATTATCCTTCAGATGTAATGGGTGGTTTTTTATTAGGATTGGGTGTAGCATATTTAGTAGAACGTTATATAAATTGTAAAATTTTGAATATTAATTAAATTTTAAAGAAAAACTTTAAAAGTTTGAATTAGATATATATTAAATAGTGATCACAATGGCGTTTTTAAAGGATGTTGAATCAGAAGAGT
>CADBRM010000006.1 GCA_902797085.1 uncultured Methanobacteriaceae archaeon | reverse complement strand
GATGGGATTCGAACCCACGTAGGCCTACGCCAGAGGATCTTAAGTCCACCCCCTTTGGCCAGCTCGGGCACCCCTGCATATAAAAAATTAATATAATTCTCTGTTAGTTCCCACAATATAAGAACAATATTATATTTTCTTTAAGTTATATTTATACTTAACGGTAACTTTTTTAAAAAAAAATATCAACAAATATATTATATATAAACGATAGATAATTAATTTCAATAAAAGAAAATAGGAGAATTGAGAAATTGTCTAAAGCCCAAGTAACTGATATAGTATTAGTAGGTTTTATATCAGGTGTTGTTGCAATATTAACCTCAATGATGGGTATTAGTGGTACAATTATAGGGGCTGTTGTCACTTCACTAATTGCAGAATCACTAAAAACATATTTCAAAGAACCGTTGAAAGACAAAATTAATGAGTACGAAAACCAAACCCCTAATAACACCAGAACTTACCAACAGGATATCCCAAAAACAGAGCTACCTAGAAGTACTATGCCTAGACCAAAAAACAGGACTTTCCAATATGAAAACAAAAACAGATATTCCGATGATTCTTTCTTAAGTGCAAGGATATTGTTTATTTTTCCATTAGTTATCATATTACTAATTGAATTAATTCATTTCCTGGGTGCAATCGGAATCATTCCATACGATATCTTTTATTCATTGGAAACAATTACCAATTGGAGATTATTGAGAACAATAGGATATGCTTTAATAGTTATGGGAATTTATCCAATTATATCAAAAAAATTCAGTTCATATAATGGAGTCATATTAATAATTGTTGGAATTATTGAATTAATATTCGGTTATGCAGACATAAATCATGGTGCAATGATGTTGTTTTCAATAATTAGTGCATTAAAAGAATATGTTAATATCGGTATCATATTAGCAATTCTATACACAATATTAACTATCCATGAAGAAAGTTCTGAAAAAAAGAATGTTAAACATTATTTCTAAAAATTAATTAAAAGGTGGTTACACCTATTAACTATTTTTTTATTTATTTACATAAGCTTCTATAACACCACGACCGGTATTTCTGAAAGCTCTTGCAACTCCACCCTGACCTAATTTTATTCCGCCGAATATTCTGGATACCATTATCATATATCCATCGAGTTTATATTCCTGTAATAATTCAAGTAAAACACGTCCCGGCGATCCGACTTCACCATCATTTCGTGAATCTTCCTTACCTTCGAACAATGCCGCATAACAATGATGGGCTGCTTTTTTATATTTTTTATTATGTATCTTTTGTACTTCCTCTATATCACTTTCTAGATTGTTTATCTTGTACAAATGTGCATAAAATTTTGATTTTCTATCAACCAATTTTCCTGCAAATACTTCTTCCGCTGACATATTTTCACCCAATTATCTGACTGGATATTTTAGATTCTTTTTAGGTTTACTCTCTGCATCCACCACATCATTTTCAGTGATATCTAAAAACTGCATATATAAATAACGTCTGATATATGTTTGAATTTTCCCTAAATTCTGTAGTTGATTGTTGATAGTTCCTTCGTTGGGATAATCCTTTCCCGGCATACAAAATTCTGTTTCTTCTTTGTTTTCCAAATCATAAACCTTTAGTGAGTAATGATTATTTTCATATGTAAAACGTGTAGCTAAATCCAATTCTAAACATATTTCTATTGCTTCAGGAATTATGTCCTTCAATTCATAATAAGTAAAATTTTGGAACTTGTTATAACCTGACTTAGTTATTCCCTTGTCTTTAAACTTTTTTCGTGCAATCATTATTTTTTTGTAAAGATGTACTGGCATTTCTTCCTTTGAATAACTATCTGTGAACATGATCATCTATCCTTATAAAAATTTTTTTATCCTAATTAATTTTTTATTATGCGGATATATTAGTTTTTTGAAAAAGTTTATTATAAATAAAAGTATATTCTTAAATAATAATTATTTTTGTATAAGATTTTTTAAGGGACAAATATGCCAAAAAATATTAAAAACAACACACTGAAAGAAATTTTAGATATTATTTTATATGAAGCTCCATCTACTCAGGATGAGATTGCCGATAAATTAAACATCAGTCGTCGATATGTAACTAAATTACTTAAGCCACTTATTGATGAGGATGTTATCAAGAAAGCATATGTTGTGGATTTGAAAAAATTTAATGAAATATCTGAAATGTATGAAACTGACAACTCTGTTCCGGAATATTCGGGAGAATACTTTATTAAAGAAATGCTTAAGGAAATGGGTGAACAGATCAGTAAACAATTTGCTTGGTCCTTTGAGGCATTGAAAAATAATGATGTTGACTTAGCTCAGAGAGCTTTGGAAGAGGATTTAAACACAAATCATATGTATAACAAAATCAAATCATCTACCGATGCTGTGATTTCATTGGATCCCTATTTTGAATTCAATAATACCATTATGTTTAATGAAATAGCCTATGATATGGAACGTATTGGTGATCATATTTGTCATATTCCCAAATTTGTTATTGAAGAGAATAAGGAAGTTAAGGAACCTGTTATTGATATTTTAGAGGAGATGTATGACACTACCAGTGCGATGTTTAGGAAAGCTGTTAAAAGTTTTCTGAAAAGGGATTCCAACATTAAAGAAAAAATGGAACGTTATGAGGATGAATTGACTAATCTTCAAAAATTGGCTACCAAAAAAATATCCAGCCAGATGGCTAAGGATGATATTGATAAAAAGAATTCAACATACTATCTGATATTGTTCAGAGTTGTTAAGTCATTTGAACGTATCGGCGATATTTCCATTGAAATTACTGAAGCTACAACGCAATTTTATATAGAAAACCAGTCAAACTTAAACAGCACGCACTTCAAGTACCTTAATAAAAAATAAATCTTAATTCTTTTCAGAAAATGAAATAATTTAAAAAAAAAGAATATTAATAAAAAAAAGTAAATTATCAATTTTAATTATTATCTGACTGCTAACTCAATGTCTTCAGCTTTAACAGTTTTACGACCTGCATGTTTTGCAAGTTTTGTTGCATCACGTGCTAAATCTTCTCCTATTTCTTCAAGAACTTCAGCAAGTTTAACTGCAGCATCGTCGCTAATTCTAGAAGCACCAGCATTTCTAAGCAATCTTTTTATTGGTGCAATTGGTAATTCTGCCATCTTTATCAATACCTCCTTGTTGTTTGTTAATATTATTGTTTTATTCATTATATATAATTATTGTAATTTGAATAGTGAGATATTAATTTATTTATGAAATTCAACTATTTAATAAAAATGAAATTGGTTTTTTTATAAAAAATAAATTGATATTTTATATTAAAAGGTATTTTTAGGATTGATTTTTGATTAACCGAGTATTTTTTTACTTCATATGATAACCTGAAAAAAGTAAAAAAATGATATCGATTAAACTCTTTTTAAATAAAAAATACGTTTAATTATTTTTATAGATAATATGATACTTATTAAAATAATTAATTAAAAAAACAATTTAAAGGAGGTTATTGAAAAATTTTATAATTATTCATCAGTCAATACACATGTTGCATGTCTTGCAGCCCAACATTGCACGCATATTCCAACAGGTAAGCCGGCAGTATGCGTATCAGCCAATTCAACATTTACCCCCAAGACAGTTGTTTTACCACCCAAGCCCATTGGTCCGATACCAGTAGAATTAGCTATTTCCAACAGTTCATTTTCTAATTTGGACAATCTTTCATCTTCATTTTTTTGGTCAATCGGTCTCAAAAGAGCCTTTTTTGCAAGTTTCATTACCATATCAGATGAACCACCAATTCCAACCCCTATCACTGTAGGAGGACAAGGTTTCCCGCCGGCAGATAATATGGACTCTTCGAAGAATTTTTTTATCCCTTCAACACCTTCTCCAGGTAAAAGCATGGCCAGTTTATTGTTGTTTTCTGAACCAAATCCCTTTGGAAATACTGTTAACTCCAATACCGGTTCATCCGTTAATTCAACGTTGATTTGTGGAATGCCTTTACCAATATTATTTCCGGTATTTTTTCTGGTTAACGGATCAACAACATTAGTCCTTAGAGGTACCGTTTCAGTAGCTAATTTTACACCGTCAATAATTCCCTGTTCCAGGTTTTCAACCTGCACTTTACCCAATTTTACAAATATGATAGGTAATCCAGTATCTTGACACATTGGAATTTCATTTTGCTGTGCTAATTCCAAATTCTTTAATATGGATTTAATATTTAATCTGGCTATATCGCTTTCTTCATTATCATATGCATCCTGTAATGCCTTTTTGATATCATCCGGTAAAATTATAGCAGCTTCTTTATAAATTTCACATACTGCTTCTGCAACTTGTTCTTGTGTAATCATAATTAACTTCCCAAAATTTATTCTACATTAAAGTTTGTTAAAAGTATTATTAATTTATATTCTAAAGATATCAGAAAAAGTTTAAAAAAATAAGTTAAAGGGTGGTTAATAAAGATGAAAAAGAGGAATAATCACTATAATTATTCAGATAATCCAAGTTGTTTGCTTTGACCATCAACAAATTCTTGAATTATTCCAATATGTTCTTCATCTAAGTGTTTGAATCTTTTTTGTACTTTCAAGTATTCTTCAACAGGCAATTTTTGTGAAGGTTTTACAGTCACTTCAATTTTACCGTTTACTGCTTCATACAATACCCACATGTGGGTGTCTACTGCAAGTTTACCTAATTTAACTGTTTTTTCCGGAGAATAACCCCATCCTGTTGCACATGGTTGTAAAACGTGTATGTATGCTGGACCTGGAGTTTCAGCTGCTTTTTTAACCTTGTTCATTAAGTCCTGTGGATGGGAAATACATGCTGTTGCTACGTATGGTACTCCATGTGCCACCATAATTGCAGCCATATTTTTCTTATTTTTGGTTTCACCGAAACTTTCTTTTCCTGCAGGAGATGTGGTTGTGCTTGCACCGTATGGTGTTGAACTACTTCTTTGAATACCTGTATTCATGTATGCTTCGTTATCATAACATATATAAATTATGTTTTGTTCTCTTTCCATTGCACCAGATAAAGATTGCATACCAATATCTGTTGTACCACCGTCTCCACCGAATACTACAATATTTGTGTCTTCTTTTCCTTGAGCTCTTAATGCTCCTTCCACACCACTGGCTACAGCTGAAGCGTTTTCAAATGCTACGTGTATCCATGGTATTTCCCATGCAGTTTCAGGATAAGGTGTGGTGATTACTTCAAGACATCCTGTTGCTGATACTGCAATAGTGTTTTCACCTAATGCT
>CADBRM010000005.1 GCA_902797085.1 uncultured Methanobacteriaceae archaeon | reverse complement strand
CGATCAAGTTTAACAACAACAAACTCATTACCATCAACATCAACAGGATACACATCAAAACCATTAACAGTAACATTAACCCTACCAGTCAACGAAGTATTACCATCAACACCAGCAACACTCACATTAAGAGTAACATTACCTATGGTATTGTTAAGAATCACAACAGAAGTGCTGGTAGGAATCCTGTTAACATCAAATGTCGTGTAATTTATTGACTCAAGGATTATATATTCTCCTTCAATCTTTTTACCAAGATAGTGCACTATGACATCTATTTCTCCGCTCTTATCTGTTGTGTAATTTAGTGTATAACCATCATTTGTAAGTTGGTATTCACCAAGATTCTTATTATCAACTATTACTTCAACTGTTCCATTTGTGATTTCACTTTGTAAATCAGTATAGACTTTTCCATAAATTGTTACGTTTTTTGTAATGTTTTGTGGATTTGGCGTTACAATTATTGTTACGTTAGAACCAATTGGATCTACTGTGATTTCATTTAAATCTTCATTGGTAGATGTGTCTATTCCCGTACTGGAACAGTATTTCCAATTTTCCAGATAATCAACCGTTACCGGTACTGTATTACTTTCAACATTGTCTAATGTTATATTCAATACCAATGTGGTTGTACCATCAATTTCTTGTTCTTTTGGAATATTATTTTCTGTTACCCTGATAAATCCATCCTTTATAATGTTATGATAACCAGGATTTGAATTATCTCCTTCAACATTTTCACTAACGGTAACTTTAACAGTAACATTTTCAACAGTTCTGTTGATAATTGTTACTTCTGTTTTTGTAGGTATTTTGTTTACTTCAAATGAAACTTCATTACTTACTATCTCCTTATCAAATAGGATGTACGTAGCCGTAGCAATGTATGTTCCATTATTTAAGTAACAGTTGGTAGTATTATAACTGCCATCACTTTCGTTAATATCCAATAAGTAACTGGTTCCGTTACTTAATGTTATGTTAACTTTACCTTCACTTACAGGAGTTCTATCTCCATTTAAAACATTACCGCTAATAGTCATATATTCTGTCACATAAATCTCTTTCCTATCAACTTTAATTGTAATAGTTTGAAGACTTACCGTGAATTTTTCTACTATTGTAGTGTCAATGTAGTTTGCGTCATCATAGTATTTTACTGTTACATTATATGTACCAGGTTCTAAGTTTTCTACCATGATTTTTCTAACAGTATTGTTATCCAAGTCTTGGCTTAATTTTTGATATACATTTTGTCCACTGGAATTGGTGATAGTAATATTCATTTTACCAGTAGCATTGTAACTCGTTAGATTAACTGTTACCGTTTCGTTGTAGGCATAATTGATATTATTAGGCGTTACTATGATTTCTGGTTGTGCTTTAAATACTTCGAATATTGCACTGTTATAATTTGATGCATATCTGTCTTCTTCATTTGAGGTGTAATTTACACTTAAATTGTATTTTCCTACAACCAATTTACCATCACTTATGAAACCAGTTAAATTAGCTGTATTAATTGTGATAATTCCACCGTCAACTGTGTAATTACTGCTATCTATTTTAACAGAGTTTAATGAGATATTCATATCCGCTGCAATTTCACTTGGAACAGTAATATCAACTACTAAAAATGTTACCACAAAATACTATTTGTTACCACATAAATATTAAATATATTTGTACCCACAAATTCAATAATGTTCACACATTAAATTATATTACTGTCTATTATGTACCCACATTTAATATAATGTGTCCACACAAAACATGAAAAAACAATAAAAACGTGAAAAATACCAAAGAAACAATGGATAATGTACATTCATTATTCGAATAATCCATATTATAACACATATTTTAAAATATTAAATTATGTGAGTAAATAAAAAGAAGATACTTAAACAAGTATTAAAATTATTGTAGGTTAAATCAATAAAAATGTGTATGCTACATTTAGTAATAACATACACATTCTTTTTATGGAATAAACTTATAATGCTAATTCAATATCATCAGCAGTTACAGTTTTACGACCTGCGTGTTTAGCAAGTTTATTAGCTTGAACAGCAACATCTTCTGCGTAAGCTTCAATAGCTTCTGCAAGTGCTACAGCTGCATCATCACTAATTCTTGCTGCACCAGCATTTTTAATAATTCTTTTTACTGGTGCAATTGGTAATTCTGCCATAAATATCGTTTTCTCCTATAATTTTATAATTAATAATATATTCCTATCTTTATATATAGTTTTCATAAAATAGAGCTTATTTATGTAGTTAAAACACTAATCTGTATCACAGAATTTACTAATCCTTATTTTGTATTACATTTTGTTCCAATCTTCAAAAATAGTTATTAATGAAAAAAAATATTATAAAAAAAGTTTATAATGTTAAGTTTTTTCTGGAAATAAATTAAGGATAAAATATTGAAAGGGATTTATAAGAGATAGAATATTTAATACAATAATATATTATCCATTCTAAGTCTTACACTTAACATATTATGTTTTGTTGTTACTTCTATTTTAACATTTTATAAATTACAAATAAAAATATTTTCTATACTATAAAAAGTATAGAATTATATAATAGTTAAAACAAATAAT
>CADBRM010000004.1 GCA_902797085.1 uncultured Methanobacteriaceae archaeon | reverse complement strand
GGTGCTTCTTTGGATATGTCTGAGACAATGAGTCCTTGTTCTCTTAATGATTGTGTGAATGATTTGCCGTCTGTAGAAGGTGCTTCTTTTTTAGCTCTTTTTTCATTAGCTTCTTTTGCAATGGTTTCAGCTTTTTCTTCAATTTTTTCTTCTACTATTGTTTTTGCTTCTTCTACTTTTGATGCTACTTTTTCTGTTGCTATGAGTCCTTGTTCTCTTAGTGCCTGTGTGAAAGATTTACCTTCTAATGAAACATTAGTTTTTTCTTCGACTTTTGATGCAACTTTTTCTTCTACTTTGGCTTTTGCTTCTTCAACAACAGGGATGGTTTTTACTATAGCTTCTTCTACTTTTGATGCTACTTTTTCTGTTGCTATGAGTCCTTGTTCTCTTAGTGTTTGGGTAAATGATAATCCTGAGGAAGGTTCCTCTGATTCAGGTTCAGATTTTGCTTCTTCTTCAACTTTTTCAGTAGTTTCTTCAGGTTCGCTGTCTTCTACTTGAGCTTCAACTTCTTCATCAGCTTTAACCATTTCTTCTACAGCTTCTTTTTGAATTTCAGTTCTTGCTTCGATTTTTTCATCTTGTTTAGCAATTTCTTCTTCAACTTTGGATTTCACTTCTGCTTCTGCTTCTTCCTGTGCTTTTGCTTCTGCTTCTGCTTTTGCTTGTTCTTCTTGTATTTTTCTTTTTTCTTCGTTTTTTCTAACGATGATTTCTGAAATTCCCGGAGCTACACGTCTTTTTAGTTGCATTTTAGCTTTTTGTACTAAGTAGGTGGTTTTAGTTTTGTAATCTGTTTCTTCGTCTTCAACAATTTCTATTTTAATTTCTTTGTCTTGAGATTTAGGTTTTACCTGAGCTTTATGTAAATTTTGAACTGATCTTGGATTTTTTCCAGATATGTTGTGTGGTTTTTGATTTTCTGGATTTGTATCAACAAAGTTTGATTCTTTTTCACTCATTTATATCCCATTCCTTATTTTTTTAATAATAACTATTGTATTAATCCTATAATATCTTAATAATCGTTGTGTTCTTTTTTCATTTTTTATTTAAAAAAATTCTATGATTTTTTATCAAATTAACGATTTTTATAATTAATTTATTATATGTTTTCCTAATTAATTAATTTTCTTATAGGGTGTCATACCATTATAATAAAAGATATTAATATATTATCTTCAAAAAAAATTAATTCATCATAATTAATTATTATGTTTATAAATAATCCTTAATTAATTTTATTAAGAAAAAATATTTTAAAAAAATAGTTAATAAAATTTAAGTTTTTATATAAAAAAAGAAGTTTGAAGGTTTAGTAACCTACGTATGTGGTAAATCTTAATGCAATACAGATTAATGCTATGATAATAGCTCCTATTACAACTTGATTTGGAGAAAGTTTTATTCCTGATGTTTCATCGTCGAAATATCTAACAATACCTGCTCCACTTGCAGGTAAGGTTTTTTTGTCTCTACGTGCCAATGTTTTACCTCCTTGTCTAATTCTTGCCCTAAGCTATTAATTATTATAAGGTTATTTTTGTTTTTTAATATATTAAAATGTTGTTATAATCCTTAATTTTTTTCGTGATCTTTTACCATTTTAATTGCACAGAAATCTCCACACATACTGCACATTTCATCTTCTTTTGCTTTTGCATTTTCAAAATAGCTTCTGGCAGTTTCACCATCTATTGCTAATTCAAATTGTTTTTCCCAATCAAAGTTTTCTCTAGCAATTGCCATTTCCTTTTCTTTTTTCATTGTGCTTGGAATTCCTTTTGCAACGTCAGACACTTCAGCTGCAATTTTTGATGCTATAACTCCCTGTTTGACATGTTCAACATTAGGGATACATAGATGTTCCGCAGGTGTTACGTAACATAGGAAATCGGCGCCACTGGCTCCAGCAATACTTCCACCTATTGCGGCGGTAATATGGTCATATCCCGGTGCAATGTCAGTTACTAATGGACCAAGTACGTAAAATGGTGCATCATCACAAATGGTTTTTTGAATTTGCATGTTAGCTTTAACTTGTATGATAGGCACGTGTCCTGGACCTTCAACCATCACTTGAACTCCAGCTTCTTTTGATCTTTTAACTAATTTGCCCAATGTTGTTAATTCACGTATCTGTGCGATGTCAGTAGCATCATGTATGCATCCAGGTCTTAATCCGTCTCCTAGGGATAAAGTTACATCATGTTCTAAACATATTTCCAGTAGGTAATCAAAGTCTTTGTGTAATGGATTTTCTTTTTCATTATGCATTATCCATGCGGCTGTTAATGCTCCACCCCTACTGACTATCCCCATTAATCTTTCTGAATCTTTCACAGATTGTATGGAATCTTTTGTTATTCCGCAATGTACTGTGATGAAATCAACACCTTCCTTTGCTTGGTTGGTAATTGTTTTAAATATTGCATCATCATCCATTTCCACTATTGCTTTATTATTATTTAATGTGGTAGCACCGGCTTCATATATTGGCACAGTACCTAAAGGAATGTTTGTTTTTTCTCTAATTGCCTTTCTAATTTCTAATAATTTTGGACCTGTGCTTAAATCCATTACAGCATCTGCCCCATATTTTACTAATACTTCTAATTTTTCTAGTTCTACATTAATATCTTCCATCTCAGTGGATGAACCAATATTGGCATTAATTTTTGTATGTAATCCTTTACCTATTCCTGTAGGTAGGGTGTTATTATTCACGTTTTTTGGAATAACTACTTTTCCAGAAGCAACGTATTTTCGTAGTAATTCCACATCAACTTCTTCTTTTTTAGCTACATATTCCATCTCGGGAGTTATATTACCTTTTTTTGCTTCTAATAATTGAGTCATTTATCAAACCTTCTCATCTTTAAACTATCATTTTCATGTACATTTATTTATTTATTATTACTTTTATTTTTAATTGATTTGATACTTATTCATAATATTTCTGGTTTTTTTGGTGATATCTCATGCTTTAATTTAAATATACCGTAAAGTATATATATAAACATCTATATAAATTAATATGTGCCACTGCCGGGGTGGCTCAGCTGGTTAGAGCGCACGGCTCATAGGGTATTAAGCAAAGCTCTGACTTTTTCCTGGGATACCGTGAGGTCGCGGGTTCGAATCCCGCCCCCGGCACTTATACTTTTAGTATGAGTTATATGTTTATCTAATTGATGTTAATCAGTTAGCATAATACTGTTTTTTTCTTAATTTTTTATTTTAATATTTATCTGTTTCATCATTTTTTTATTGTTAAAAATATAACAATTGTTATATATTATCAATAATATATGTATATCTAATTAATTAATAATTTAGTAGTAGAGGTAAATTCATGAATAATTTATATAATGATTTAATTTCTAGACAAAAAGAAGTATTTTCAGAAGAGGAACAAGAAACTTTAAGAACCACTCCTGTGGCGATTATGGGTTGTGGGGGTTTGGGTGGTACAGTTATAGAACAATTTGTTCGTGCCGGTTTTGAACAATTGACGATTATAGATCAGGATGTATTTGATGAAACTAATCTAAACAGACAAATTAGAAGTAATCTGGATTCTATCGGGAAATCTAAAGTACAAACTACTAAAAACGCTATGGAAAAGATTAATCCTAATGTAAATATAACTGGTTATGACTTAACAATAAATGAGGATAACATTACTGAAGTTTTTAAAGGAAACAAGGTTTTGGTTGATGCGGTAGATAATGTCTATACTCGGGTAATGATTTCTAGAGAAGCTAAAAAACAGGGTATGGCTTTTGTTCATAGTGCTGTTGATAAGACTATGGGTCAGTTATCCGTATTTGAGCCAAATTCCATATCTTATGAGGAATTATTTAAACTTAAATCTGTTGGTAAAGAATTGGATGAGGATGTAAAAAAATATTTGTTAAGTTTAAGTGTTAAAAAACCACAGGTATTGGGTATAACTCCAAGTATATTTGCTTCTTTGGAGGTAAATGAAACTATTAAATATGTTTTGGGAAAACAAGATGTTGTGTTGGCTCCAAAAGTATTGATGTGGGACATATTTAATATCTCTTCATTTAGAATAATTGATTTTTAATAATCTTTTATTTTTTTAGTTTTTTTCTATAACTATTTTTAATATTTTTAGTTTTTTATTATTTATTTATTAATAATTATTCTTTTTTGTGTATTGTTTTTAGTATTTTTTTTGTTTTGAAATTAGGAAACCTTTATATACTACTTAACAAATATGTAGTAGTAGGAAGTACACTTCCGACAAGAATGTACAAAAAAGAAATAAATATATAATTACAAAGTAGTATTATTGAATTCTTTAAGAATGAATAAAGATAGGTGAATTTTATGTCCGAAAGAGATGACAAAATCGACCAAATAATTAAACAAATAGACGAATATGGTTCTAAATTTTTAAGATTACAATTTTCAGATATACATGGTATACCAAAAAGTATGGCAGTATCATTAAAAAAACCGGATGATGCAGAAGATATCATTAATGATGGATTACTTTTTGATGGTTCTTCAGTACCGGGATTTGTAGATATTAACAATAGTGATTTAGCATTAAAACCAGATATAACTACATTTTCCACTTTACCATGGAGACCAGAAGATAAAGGTACCTGTAGATTTATCTGTGATATTTATAATACTGATGGAACACCATTTGAAGGTGATCCAAGAGGAGTTCTTAAAAAATCATTGAAAAAAGCTGAAGAAAGAGGTTACCAATATAATATGGGTCCTGAACCAGAATTCTTCATTATTGAACAGGATGAAAATGGTGAATACAGACCAGCTGATAATGCAGATTACTTTGATGTAGAACCATTAGACCATGGTACAGATATCAGAAGAGAAATTGTATTAGGTCTTGAAAAGTTAGACTTTAACATAGAAGTTAGTCATCACGAAGTAGCACCGGGACAACATGAAATTGACTTCAGATTTGCTGATGCATTAAAAACAGCAGATGCAGTTATCACTTTTAAACAGGCAATTAAAGCATTAGTGGATAATTTAGGTTATAACGTAACATTCATGCCAAAACCATTCTATGGTGTAAACGGTAGTGGAATGCACTGTAACCAAAGTTTATTCAAAGATGGAAAAAATATTTTCTATGATCCTGATACCGAAACACAATTATCTCAGGAAGCTTTATACTTCATTGGAGGATTATTAAAACACGCAAAAGCATTGTCTGCAATTATTTCTCCAACAGTTAATTCATACAAACGTTTAGTACCTGGTTATGAAGCACCGTGTTACATTGCTTACGGACTTAAAAACAGATCAACACTCTTGAGAATTCCAGCATCAAGAGGTATAGGAACAAGAATTGAATGTAGGTCACCAGACCCATCATGTAACCCTTACTTAGCATTTGCAGCATTATTAGAAGCAGGATTAGATGGTCTGGATAATAAAATTGATCCTGGAGAACCTACAGAATTTAACGCATTCGCATACACTCCTGAAGAATTGTTAGAAAAAGGTATAGACACATTACCAACAAGTTTATGGGAAGCATATCATGCTTTAGAAAAAGACGAAGTAGTTATCAATGCTTTGGGAGATTATGTATACAACCAGTTCTATAACATCAAACGTCAAGAATGGGATGATTACAGAGTTCAAGTATTTGATTATGAACGTGAAAGATATTTGAACATATAATATTTTTTACTTATTTTTTTTTATTTTTTTTAATATTTCCTTACTTAAAAACAACTTCTTTTAATATACTTAAATTATATAAATATAATTAATTATTAACAATTCTTAATTATTGGAGATTTGATACTATCACTGTACAGCAAGAAACTGATATGAAAATGATGGAAATTTTAAGAATTCTTTATAGGAAGAACGAAACCTTAGGTGCTAAAGTGATTTCGGAAGAATTGAACAAGAGGGGCTATTCTTTAGGTGAGAGAGCAGTAAGGTATCATATGCATATCTTGGATGAAAAAGGATTTACCGAAAAAATTGGATATAAGGGGAGAAGAATCACAAGTAAAGGTTTGGATGAACTTAAAAAAGGTTTAATCTATGACCAGGTTGATTTTACATATTCACGTTTCCAAGAAAAAATGTATAATGTTTCTTTAGATTATAACACGGCAAAAGGATCGGTTATAGTAAACTTGTCCACAATTAATGAAGTCGGTTCTGAAGATATCATTAAAGAATTTTTTAAAGACGGATTGGCCGTAAGCCAGAAATATAACTTTTATGAACGTAATAACAGGACATATATCGAAACAGTATGTGGAACTACATTTGATGGAATTTTCCAGAAAAATGGGATAGTTACCCAACCGTTGTATGGGGGTCTTTTAAAAGTTGAAGATTATGTTCCAATTAATTTCATTGAACAGATAGCCTATGAAAAAACTTCAATCACTCCATTGGAAGCTTTTACGAGTCATGACAATACATCAGTATTGGACGTTGCAAATAGTGGAACAGGTGTTATTCCAGCAAATTTTAGAATAATTCCTGCAACAAAAAAAGATGAAGCAATAAAGATAATAGATAATCTTTCAAAGATTGGAATTAAAGGTGTACTTCATGTAGGTGAACCGGGAAAATCAGTATTGGGTATTCCTGTGCCTGAGGATATGGTTGGAATAGTAATCATTGGAGGAGTAGCTCCACTATGTGCAGCTCAGGAAAGTGGTTATGATTTAAACATTAAATTAGCAGACAGTTTTTCCGAATATAGTCAGATGAAATCTGCAAATCAGGATTTTTCTTTACCATTAAAGGCATGCACAAGAAAACCAGAAAAAAATGTCTCATTTGTATTGAATAAAATTTATAATTTAATTTCAAATGTTGACTTTGATATCGAAACCGCATCCGGAAATATTATATCCAATATTTCCTTTGTTGAAAAAAAATATGTTGATGATGCCCTTGAGATATTAAATGAATTGTATAAAATTAAGCCGGAATATTGCATTGGAAACCGTTATGCAATATTGGATGATGGTGATGATAAAGTGGGTATAGCTACAATATGTAGTTTAACGATTGATGGTATATTAACAAAGTATGGCATAAATGCTATTCCAAATTATAGTGGAATTTTGGATATATATGAGGATAATAAAAGATTTATAGAATTGGTTTCTTACAAAGGGTCCTCTGTAGATCCTCATGAGATTTTTATTAAAAAAAATATGCATGATGTATACGGTTCATTAAATAACTCCGGAAAAATATTGGCAAGTGTACATACCATACCTTATGTCTCACGTGATGCAACCAAAGACATATTGAATACAATTAATGACTCAGGTTTTGAAGTATTGGGTATAGGACAAACAAATGAATACATGTATAATGCAAAAATTGAGAAGTATCATTTCGGTTATGTTGTGGCTGGAGGATTAAATTCAATAGCTGCAATGAAGGAAAAGGATATTCCGGTTGAAGTCAAGTCGATTGAGAAAATCATGGACTATGATTCTCTTGAAGAATTGTAATATCCTCTTATTTTATTTTTTTTATTTTTAAGATAATATTTTTTAAACTTTTTTTTCTACTGTTTGGGCTTATTTTAAATTATCGGACTCATATAATTAAATAAAAATATTTACGTATTCCTAAAAATCAACTTATTTAAATACTCTTGAAAATATAATAGAAACTAATACTTAAAAATGATATGGGTTTGTTTTTAGGAGTAAATATCTCATATTATTTTGTGTATTTAGTGATTTTATATGGAAAAACTTTATCATAATTATTTATATTATGGGTAAAGCTTGTTTAATTTAAAAGTGATTAATATGGCAGTAATTATAGATACAACTAAATGTAATGGAGTAGATGCATGTCCTGCAGGAGGATTATGCATAGAAATTTGTGCATTAAATGCAATGGAAAATGTTGATGGCAGACCTAAAGTAAATGAAGATGCATGTCCTGAATGTGGATTATGTATTATGAATTGTCCTAACGAAGCAATTTCCAAACCTTAGGTTTAATGGTGAATCTTATGGTTGTGATGGTTTATTCAGATAAATGTGATGGAATTGATACTTGTCCTGGTGAAGGGGTTTGTTTAAAAGTTTGTGATTTGGATGCAATTGAAATTGTAGATGGTTGTCCATTTGTTTTAGAAGAAGCATGTAATAATTGTGGATTGTGTGTAATGAATTGTCCCAACCAAGCTATGTCAAAATAAGTTAATATGCTTATTTCTCTTTTTTTTT
>CADBRM010000003.1 GCA_902797085.1 uncultured Methanobacteriaceae archaeon | reverse complement strand
TTTTTTTATTGGTGTTGATACGTGAGATTTACTTGTATCATCCCTTTTTTTGCTGCACTATCAACAGATATGGGCAAAATTAATAAAGTTATAAAGCGTATTTAATATTCTTTTTTGTCTTCATTATTTTTGCTTTAAGTGTTTTTTTATTATCAAACGAGTATTAGAACATTTGGTCTCATTGAATCAAGTATTCTTGTTGTTTGTTTGAAAGATTTTCTGTTTATTTTATTTTATTTCTTTGTATTTTACTCATTTGATTGTTTGTTTGGTAAAATAATAAAAATTTTTTTTATTTATTTTAAATAAAACTTATTTATTTGTTAAAATATTTATTTATCAAATATTTTTTAATTTTTTTAAAATTTTTACCAATATTATTTATATTTGTGTTATCATATTAATAAATTATTTAAAAAAAGGGTATGTAATGGTGTGAAAATATCTTTTTAAGTATATGATTATTCCATTTTGTTAAAAATTAGGATTGTTCTGAAGTTGTATTAATAGGAATATTCAGAAAAGGGTATGCTGAAAATGAATATATCTTTTGAACTTTCTTTTGGTTGTTTTCCATATTTACAAAATTATTAATAAATTAAAATTCATACTTATATACATATGATAAGAGCAGTATTTTTTGATATGGATGACACTTTGTATGATACTTCCGGGTTTGCTGCCATTGCAAGACGTGCTGCAGTAAAGTCTATGGTGCATAACGGGCTTAAATGTACTGAAGATGAGGGTTATGCCCAGTTGATGGAAATCATTAAAGAGAAAGGTTCTAATTATAGTAAACACTTTAATATTTTGGTTGAACAGATTAATGGTGTTGAAGATCCACTTATTATTGTCAATGGAATTATCACTTATCATAATACTAAGTTTGCTATGTTAAAACTTGAACCGGAGTCTTTTTCTATTTTGTTATATCTTAAAAGTCAAGGGTATAAGGTTGGTTTAATTACTAATGGAAAAGAATTGAAGCAGTGGGAAAAATTGGTTCGTTTAGGAGTTTATCCTTTCTTTGATGATGTGGTTACCTCTGAATCTGTTGGTGTTGAGAAGCCTAATCCTGAAATATTCAATATTGCTATGGAAAGATTGGGAGTTACTGCAGGTACTTCTTTGATGATTGGTAATAATTTTAATGCGGATATTCTAGGTGCATGTGAGGCTGGGATGCAGGCTATGTTAATTAATTCTAGGATTACTACTGAACAACAGGAAGTTTTGGATGAGCTTGGTTATAATCATATGGTTGAAGAGTTAAATAGTTTGATAGATTTGATGAAAATATTATAAAACAAAAAATGTATATCTTTTATGTGTCATAAATATACTTAGCCTTATTTAGGGGAAAATAATATTATAGATGGAGATTGTTAAATATGGAAGCTGTATTATTGTATTCTGAAATTATTCCTACAATACTTGCTATTGCTGGAATGTACTTTATATTAACTGGTGGTTTGGATGAAAATAGAGTACAATTGGGTGTGGGTATTGGACTATTTGTTCTTGCTATCATAGTTCCATTTATAACGTTATCCATACTTATTTAATAGTACTTTTAATTCTTTTTCTATTTTTTCTTTGCTAGCTATTAACGGACCTTTATTTTTTAATTTTTCTTTTGCTGTTATCGATGCGAATAATCCTGAAGTGAATATTTTTTGCGTTTCCTGTAGCTTGTATATGTAACTTGCAATGTATGTGTCTCCCAATCCTGTTGCATCAATAATTTTTGTAGTTTTTATTGCAGGTATGTGATATATGTTTTCTTTTGTATATATTGTTGATCCGTTCTCAGCTTTTGTTATGATTATTTGTTCTATATTATTTTGTATTAATATGTCTTTTATTAGGGAATCATTTAGGGTATCTGTTTGGAATGCTGTTTTTGCCTCGTTTTCATCTAAAAATAGTATGTCGGTATGGTGAAGATATTCCGTAATATTGGTCCACTTATTTTTTATTACATTTCCGCTGTGGTCTGTTTTTCTTAGGAATCCCTGAGCTACAAGAACTGTTTTTATGTTGTTGTTTTTGAAATGTGCTACTGTTTCTACTGGTATGTCAAAGGGTGATAATGGTGAAAGTAGCGCGTATTCTGCTTGTTCTATGTTACGGTTGATGTCTTCGGGTTTTATCGGATTTAATGGTATTGCCGCTTTCTGTTTTCGTTTTAAATTTTCATCATAGATATTTGTGTATAGCATGGTTTTTTCTTGAAGAAGTGCACTCACGTTTTCAAAATAATTTCCCAAGATTTCCACATCATCAATTCCTATGGATATAATTGATAGTACATTAGCATTAAATTGTTTTAATGTCATTGTCTGATAGAATACTGCCCCACCAATTTGAGAATATTCTTCATGGGGTGTAATGATATAATCTTTTGTAATGGGACCTATAGTAATTATTCTTTTTGTCATAGTTTTCACCACTTATACTCTTCAAGTAAAGTTCCATCATGTAATATGGTGCCAATTAAAAAGTTGTTTATACCTTCATTTCTGTATTCGGATATACTTTCATTACTTACTCCACCTGCTATGATATGTTGGGTGTAAGGTGTTTTCTTGACAATATCCTTGATGAATTGATTATCGTTGCCCTTTTTTGTACCTACCTGTGTAATGTTTAGTATTATTGTGTAGGGCATTTTGATATGATTAACCAAGGATATTATGTCGTCTATTTTGATACTATTGTCCTTTACCAGCAACTGGTTATCCTTAATATCAATACTTAATAACAGATTATCATAGGGGAAATCTTCAAATATACTGACAGTCTCCTCAAGACTGGTCATAGTTTCAGAAGCAATGATTGTGTAAGTACAAATATTTTTATTAAGGGTTATGTCTTCAAGGGAATTAGCACCATTATCTAACATAACCGGTATGACTTCATTAATCTTATGGATGAATTTAGAATTGTCTCCATTATCCTCTATTTTATCTAAATCAGCAATATAAATTAATTTGACACCTGATTTTTTAAGATTTCTAACGATGTCCAATGGTTTATCACCATAAATACTATTTAAGGTCGAATATTCATCTCTATTGCCTGATTGACCACATACAAACGAATTGTCCTTTACATCAAAAACAGGTATTATCATATTAATCTAATTTATTGTTTCTAGTTTCTATGTATTTATCAACGGCTTCCAAACTAAGATTGATTGCATTTTCTGCTAAATCTTCAGGTAACTTTGCATCACTATCTAAATCAATGTTAATATCAATGTCAAAGTTATCTTCGCCACGATTTAAATTGATGGTAATGTTAATGTCTTCAAAATCTTTTTTATTAACGTGTTTTAAGATATATTTTTCACTGGTGGAATATGCTAAGTCAATAATTTCTTCAACTTCTTTGTCTGTTAATTTAATCAAGTTTAATTCTCCTAAAAATCAGTTATCGGTGTGGGGTGGTTAAAAAAAATAACAATAGATTTGTTATCTATTGTTGCATTTGAGCCATAGCAGCTTGAAGATCGGCTTGTAATTCTTCCAATCTGGTGGCAATACGTTTTTCTTGTTTTTCAATAGTTTTCTGTCTGATTTCAAGCATTTCTATACTGTCTTTCAAGTCAGCTTCTGTTTCTTCTTTGTTTGTTTTGATGAGTAAAGGACCGGCTGTTTTGTAAACATCCTGATCATCGGCTGTTTTTGATAATTCATCTAAAGCTTTTTTTGCTTCGTTGATTTGTAATGAAACAGTTTGTTTTTGCATAGCAATAGATTGTGCTTGCTGTTGTACTTGTTGGAATTGGTTTAATTGTTCTTGAACATTTTGTGGCATATCCATTTTATCACCTAAAAGTTTTTTTTAATAAAGTATCTCAATTAAAATAATCGTAATATTTTTTTAATATTATAATAATATATCTTTTTTATCTATATTAAATTTTTAAGATTTCTGTTGATAATTTAATCCACCGGACATATGAATTGATAGATGCACGAAGACTAACAATGTCCTTAGAATATATCTTAAAGACAATATTTTTCCCTTCAAGTTCAATCTCTGTTTTAGATCTATCATTACGGGCAAAACTAACTTCTGGACTAATGGAATTGTAAACAATTTCTGCCTCATCAGCATTGTCCATTTCAATATTAAAAACGGTTTCAATACTATTCAAGATATTACCTGCGGTCATATTATCACATAATTTATTCATTAAATTTAAAACCTTTAATATAAACTTTAAATTTGGTATTTTTACCTTTTTTATCAATGAAAGTGGCACTGATTAATTCCTTTTCATCATCCCTGATGATGATGCAGTTTTCATTAATCTTTTCATCACTTTTAACTATTTCACAATCTCTGAAGAAATCTTCAAACTCACCGGCCTTGTTGATAAATATTATCCTATTGTCTGTATGTACTTTATCGTTTTCCTGTGGTAATGAAACATTTATATAAATACTTCTATTGGGATTTTCATCATCTTTTTCCAGGTTATAAATGTTTATACTACTTGGATTGCCTTTAGTTTCAGTAATAACTAATAATAATGAGTTTTCATATTGTTTTGCCTGATTAACTACCTTACTAAAACTAGATTTGCCTCTATTGATATAAACGGCATTGAAATAATGTTTTAGAAATTGGGCAAACCTTCTTGTAATTTGTGAAGGTTTTCTACTGGTTGAAATAACCAGATTAAAATTGACTTTAAATAACATATTAATTTCTCTTGCGTAAAATTATATAAAAATAGTTTAATAAAAAGGATAAAAGGGTAAAACCCTTCATAAAAATAGTAAAAATACTTATCGAGCTTTAATAGTACGTTTTACTACGGGAACTTCTTTGAATAAAATTCTGTATCTGCATTTTGGACATTTTGATTCTGAATATTTTTTTATATCAACAGTTTGTCCACATTTAATGCATTTGTACATGATTATTCTCCTCCAACGATACGTTTAATGTTACGTTTTGCAACTTTTCCCATTGGTGTAGTTGGAATGTATGCTCCACCGGTAAATACGTTACCACATTTTTTACATTTCCAGATACCAGCGTGTGTTCTTTTTACTCCTGGTCTGTCACATCTAGGACAAATGTGTTTTGCGTGCATCTTGTCTTCAATATCTCTAACGGTTCTTTTTGCTTTTCTACCGTATCTAGCACCGAAACGTCCAGTAGATCCTACTTTACTTTTTCTTACCATTTTTTCACCTTCCATCAAGTTAATATTTAAAATATTATTTCATCTTTCTATTCTCTGAAATATTTTGAAGATAATAAACAATATCAAGAGCTCAATCTAATAACAAAAACCTATAAAAATGTTATATGGATATTACTCTTCTTTCGTATTCATTAACTAAAAAAGTAACAACAAAACTGCTGTACTTCAAATAATTAGCTTAAAAAATAATATTATTTCGGAATTAAAGTAATAGACACCTAAAATCTATTATCCTTATAATATAACTATATAATATCTTTAAACTTTATCTAATATATACTTATTGTTTTATGTCATCAAGTATGGAAAATAATTCCTGACTCTTATTAAATGCTATATTCATTGATTGCATAACCTCTTTAACGCTCATCAAATCCAAACCACACTTTTGCATAGCACATAAAGTCCCATCTTCTCTAAATCCAATACTAATACTAGCATCCATCAGCGTCTCTTCAACATAAACGGGATCAACAATCAATTGGTCATTGATTTTGACGATGGTACATAAGACACTCTTGTTTTTTATGGGTAATCTTGTTAAATGTTCATTGTCAATGGAAAGTTCATCATTAACAAATTTTACGCTAGGAATCTTGGTAGTTAACAATGCACTAACAGCAGCCAAACAAGCAGCATCCATTAGGTTGCCATCGAAATCTAATATATAAATATCAATATGTAACTTCCATACTTTGCTGTCCTCAATAATACATAGTTTCTCCAAATCAATAAGGGGTGCTTCCCTAATTGCACGGTCAACAACCCTGGAAATTTCAACTGCAAATTTGTTTGGTGGACCATACTCAAACTGACGGCTGGCAATGGCTAATAGTTCTGTATTGGTGATAATAATTCCTTTATCGGGGGAATTGCTAAATGGTGTACCCACCTGTGCTTTCACTCCAGCAACAACTGTAGTACCACCTATGGATATCATGGAAGAACCTTCCGCTTTACCAATATAATCTGTTTCAATTCGGATATCACGATATTCTGTGAAACTTCTATCATCAATACGTTGTTCATGATTCAATAAATCAAATATTTTTTCCTTTGATACTTCAGAGATAATATTTACCATCTTTTTCTCCTCCGTATTTTTTTAGTAGAGTTTGTTGTTGTAACTGGTTAATATAGTAACATCCATCGAAGGCAAGCTGTAATGCTTCTTCAAATTCAGGTACTGATAAATTACCATCCATCTGTAAAAATGTTATGTCTCCTGTTCTGGGCATAATTGCAACAGGCATATCTGCTTGTCCTGTCTGGTCTTCTTCTTCTGATAAATCAACAACGATATGGTTGTCAACTTTTCCTACTGCACAAGCACTAATCAAATCCTTCATAGGAATTTCGGCATCTGCAAGAGCAAGACTGGCTCCAACAATACCTAAACACCTTGTACCACCTTCCGCTTCCAATACTTCAATGGAGATATCTATTGAAGAACGAGGATATTTTTCTAAGAAGATACTTGGGGTAATCGCTTCAGAGATTAATTTAGATATTTCTGTTGATCTGCGATCAGGTCCTGGTCTTTTACGTTCGGTTACAGAGAAGGGAGCCATATTATATTTACATCTTAAAACGGCACCATCTGGTTTTGCATGTTTTTTAGAATATAGTTCTTTAGGACCATATACTCCGACTAGAATTTTATTGTTTCCACATTCAATATATGCAGAACCATCTGCATTGTTTAATACTCCTACTTCCATCTTTATAGTACGTAATGAATTAAATGCCCGTCCATCCTTTCTAATAAATTGTTCTTTCATTTTTTATCTCCATTATAAATTCATAATTTTTGATTGAACGATTTTAATTAAGTTATGTTTAAATGGTTGTTTTTCAATTTCATCAATGATTTTTAATATTTTCTCGACATTTTCCTTCATACCATTTATCCATATTAATCCATTTTTAGCTACTATCATATCAGTACAGGTATATTCTTGTATCATGTTTGTTAAAAAAGCGTTTTCTTCACTTAGGAAATGTACTGTTGGTTGTTTAACACGTACGATAACTCCTTGATTGAATTTTCCTAAACCATGTGATCTGATAGTTAATTTTACTCTGTTTATCTCATCAACTTGAGCTACCCTCAATAGTAGGATGTCCTTAACATTAATAATCTGATTCATGTTCTGTTCATTTTTATCATATAACTCGCTGGTTGAAAGGTAACCCTGGTATGTACTATTGATGTTAATGGTCCAGGAGGAATAAGATGAACTGGTCACTCTTCCTATGATTAAATCACCATAACTTGGTTTATATGTGTACTTGAATGGAATAACACTAATTGTTTCACTTTCCAGGTAAACAATTCCGGTCATATTTGAATATATTTTTCCGTCTTCTTTGAATGTGCCCCTACCTAATTTAAGATTGCTGTCAGATAATAAATGTCCAGGTAAAACAATTTGTTTGTTATCTACGAACATCATTGTTATCACTCTAATTGCAAAGCTTGATTAGAGAAGTTTAGTTTCAACTTCGCCGTGGGTCAAACCACTTAATTCAGTGTAAAATTTATCTTGTAATCCACCGGGAATTTCTACAATACCAATCCAGCTGCCGTCATTTTCCCATTCTTCTTTAATTAATTTACCAAATTGTGTAATCAGTGAATATGATTTACCAGCATAGGTTCCTGGTATTTTAACCGCAATCTGTACTTTTTCAATTCTGATAGGAATTTTGGTAAGGATTGCTTTAACTGTTGGTTCAATCTGTTCATCCACAGTCTTCATTGGATCAATATGTACCTTTGCTTCTTCCATAGCCTTTTCAATACGTTTGGGTGGATGTGGAAGTTTAGTTTGTGGGTTGATTGCTTCCTGTGCAATTCTGTTAATCACTTGTTTGGTTTTTTCTTCCTGCATTTTTCTTTTTTGATTGGCTGTGATTTGTATAGTACCTTTTTTAATTATCCTGTCAGCCACTTCCAATGCATCAGTGGTTTCAAAAGCTTTTAACATATTTTCTTCAGAAGCTTTATCTCCTTTGTGAGCGTCTTTAAAAATTTCTTCGACCGCCAAAACTTTTTCAAGTTCTATGTCATTTCCTCTTTTATAATCAGCAGCTAATTCGGCATCGACCAATATTTCAAATCTTTCGCCGTAACTTTCGAATCTTGCGATAACTGCATCATCAACATTTACCATGTTCTCACCTAATAAAAATTAATTAATATTTAAGTTGTAATTCATTTTCTCTATTCATTAATATCTTTATAAATCGTTACAAATAAATTATGTGATAATTTTTGATATAAAAATTTACAATTTTCTAAAAATAATTATTAATTTTGGTGGTGAAACAAGTACAATAATAGGGGGATTATGAACTTTTTCTAAATTATATGCTGTCTACTAATTGGAATAGTTCCTCTTTATCTTTAACTTTGAAAATCTTTTCCTTAATTCTTCCATTTCCTTCAATATTTTTAACATAATATGAGGCATGTGTTCTCATCTTTAACATGGCAATTCTTTCTTCTTTGAATTTCATTAATAGATTGGCATGTTTTTTAATCATTTCCTTTTTCTGGCTTAAGCTAATTTCGGCAGGTTCCATGTTATTATCTATGAAATCAACGCACTCCTTAATTAGCCAGGGATTTCCTAAAACTCCTCTTCCAATCATCACTGCATCACAGCCTGTTTGGTCAATCATCTTTTTAGCATCATAACAACTTTTAATATCACCGTTACCTATAACAGGAATTGATATTTCATTTTTGACTTCTTTAATAAGGGATAAATCTGCTGTTCCTTCATAGCCTTGGCTTCTGGTTCTTGGATGAACACATACTGCTGATGCTCCGGCATCTTCTATTATCTTAGCTATTTCCACAGCATTGATGCTGTTCTTGTCCCAACCACTTCTAATTTTTACACTGACTGGTATTGGCACAGAATCAACAGTGGTTTTAACTATATCATACACTTTTTCCGGAGTTTTTAACAATGCACTGCCACTTTTTGCATCTATTGCTACTTTTTTTGTCGGACAACCCATGTTTATGTCTATAATATCAGGTTTCATATTTTCATAGACAAATTTTGATCCTGTTTCAAATAATTCAGGGGTAGAACCAAATATTTGCTGTGATATTGGTCTTTCATAATCTGTTGTATATAGCATTTCTTTACTTTTACTGCTACCATACATGATTGCCCTGGCTGATACCATTTCAGTAGTTAGTAATCCGCACCCCATTGATTTTGCTATTGTTCTGAATGCTGAATCACATACTCCTGACATGGGTGCTAATACAACTTGATTATCTATTTTTACGTTTCCAATTTTCCATTTCATCTAAACCACAAAAAAATCAGATTACTTTTTCATAAACATTAAAAAACTTCAATCCACGGTCTTTATCATTCACTTCTATTGCATCAACGTATTTGAATTCGAATTGTGTGTAAAGTTTTTCTATTACCAAATTTTTTCTGTTTAGGCTTAATCTTATGCTTTTAATGTCATTGTTTTTTGCATTATTGAATGTGTATCGTAACATTTCTTTAGCGATTCCTCTGTTTTTATAATTCTGATTAACAGCCACTAAGTGTATGTAATATGCACTTTTTTCATCACAGTTCACATTCCAGTTTATTTCTTCAAAACCTTGGTTGGGATTATGGTCTAGAACCATTGAGGACACTACTTTCGAATTAATTATTCCAAGGTATAGTTCACCAGTTTCTATTGATTCAATTATTTTCTCTTCTTTAGGGTAAATTCCATGTATCCATTCAGGGTTGGATTCGTAGTTTTGAATTTGGTCAATAACCGTGGAATAATGTTTCAATACTTGTTTTGTGTCATTGATGTTAGCTTTTCTAATATTTAACATTTGGCTTCACCTTTGTTAAATGAGAAGTTGATAAAAAAATGTATAATTGAATAAGTGTTTTTAGAATTAGTATGGTGGGGTTTAAAAAAAAGTGAAGATGTGAAGATTATGCATTATTGTCTTCGGAATCTTCTTCTTCAGCTTCAGGTTGATATTCTTCAGATGTTTCACTTTCTTCTTGTTGAGCAGCTTCTTTTTCTGCTTCTTTTTGAGCTTTAACTTCTGCTTTCCTTGCTTCTTTTTCTTCAGCTTCTTTTTGGGTTTGTTCTTCAGCTTCTTTCTTTTCTTGTTCTTTACGTTCAAGAACTTTGTTTAGGTAAACTTCTATTTCATCAGCCTCTAATTTTCTGTATTTTGCTGTTTCTCTGTCTACTACTGAAATTTCAACGCTGTCTTCAGCAACTTTTCCGTCTGTTGCTTTGTAGATTCCTTCAATGGCAAGATCAATTGCATCATCTAATGAAAGGTCATCTTCGAATTTTTCTTCGAATAATTCCAGTGCTTTGTCACGACCGAATCCTATTGCTGTAGCTTTGTATTCTACTAATGCACCACTAGGGTCTGTTTCATATATTCTGCATTCGTTGTCTGATACTCCGCCGATAATCAATGATATACCAAAAGGTCGGATTCCACCACTTTGGGTGTACATTTGTTCTAAGTCTCCAATGTATTTTGCAAGTCCGGTAACGGATATTGGTTCATGGTACTGTAATTTGTTTACTTGTGCCTGTCTTCTTGCAATATCCACCAGTCTCCGTGCATCTGCAACAAGTCCACTGCTTGCTGTACCAATGTGTTCATCAATTTTGAATATTTTTTCAATGGATGTAGGTACTACTAACTTGCTTTTTACTTTTTTGTCGACTGCAAAGATGACACCATCTTTTGAAATAATTCCTACTGATGTTGTTCCTCTTTTAACTGCTTCTCTCGCGTATTCTATCTGGAATAAACGTCCATCTGGGCTGAATACGGTTAATGCTCTATCGTAACCTGCACTTGAAAATTGTTGCATAAATATTACCTCTTTTTTGTTTTTTCATTAAATATTAAAATTATTAAATTTTTTGTTTTTATTTTATTTTGTTGTACATTAATTATTATTACCTTATGTTATTAATATATTTTATTGGTAAATAATTATTTTTGATTACTTTTCAACATAAAATCTAGAAAAAGAAGGGAGGTTATGTATAATTGTTTTATTCAATGAATTTTTGTGCAT
>CADBRM010000002.1 GCA_902797085.1 uncultured Methanobacteriaceae archaeon | reverse complement strand
TAAAATTCGTTTAAATATTCATAAATGCTTTTTGAAAAAAAAAGACTTCAGACATATGTATCCAAAATAAAATACCAAAGTAAATATATAAGGATTAACATAATATAATATAACTTGAAAAAGTTAATTTTGTTAAATTTATATTCACATACAAAGGGCTCGTAGTCTAGCCAGGATTATGACGTGGGACTTCGGATCCCAAGGTCGGGGGTTCAAATCCCCTCGGGCTCGCTCTTTTTAACAAAATTTTTTATTTGAAACTATTTTTACAAAATGTTATTTCAATGATTATAATTAAATGTTGATTAACTAAAAATAAAGAAAAATTATATTAACTATAAAAATCATATTATTAAAAAAGAACTTTTTTTTGAGTATATATTATATAATATAACTTTTTTTTTAGAGAATATTAATTATTAGGAATCAATAATATGCCATATGATTTTAATTTAAAAATAGAAAACAATCATCTAATTATTGGTGATATTGACGCAAACGAATTAGCTGAAGAATTTAAAACTCCATTATATGTAATTGATGAAGAAAAAGTTAGAAACAATTATAATAAATTATTCACTGCATTCAGTAGTAAATATGAAGATTTACACATGTGTTACGCAGCTAAAGCTAATACAAGTCTTGCTGTATTGAAAATATTGGAAGATGAAGGAAGTTATATTGATGCAGTAAGTCCTGGCGAAATTTACACTGCACTATTAGCAGGATTTACACCGGATAGAATAGTCTTTACAGGAAACAACGTTACAACAGAAGAACTAGAATATGCTCATAAAACAGGAGTTACTTTAAACCTTGACAGTATTTCAGCTTTGGAAAGATTAAGCACCATTGAAGGTACTGAAGGAAAAGAAATATCAATAAGAGTTAACCCTATGGTAGAAGCAGGTCACCATGAACACTGCATTACCGGAGGTCCAAAAAGTAAATTTGGTATCAGAGAAGATGAAGCAGTAGAAGTATACCAAAAAGCAATTGATCTTGGATTCAAACCTATTGGTATGCACTCACATATAGGTTCTGAAATTTTAGAATCCGAACCTTTCATGTTAGCAGTAGAAACTATGATGAATATTGCAGGTAAAGTACACAAGGAAGTAGGAGTTGACTTCAAATTCCTAGACTTTGGTGGAGGATTTGGTATTCCATACGAACCGACAGAAAATGAATTGGATTTAGAAACATTCACAACAGACATTATTAACTTATTTGGATCCAAATTAGAGGAGTATGATATGGGCAAACCATCATTCTTTATTGAACCTGGAAGATTCTTGGTAGGTAATGCTGAAGTATTATTAACTAGGGTTAACACCATTAAAGAAAGTTACCGTAAATTTGCTGGTGTGGACTGTGGATTTGGAACATTACTTAGACCAACCATGTATGGATCCTACCACCACATTGTAGTTGCAAACAAAATGAATGAAGAGGCAGCAGAAGAAATTGATATTGCAGGTAACTTATGTGAAAGTGGAGACCTGTTTGCAAGAGACAGACCAATGCCAAAACTTGAAGAAGGAGACCTCATAGCAATATTAAATGCCGGTGCATATGCTTACAGTATGGCTTCACAATACAACTCAAGACCAAGACCTGCTGAAGTGTTAGTAAACAAAAAAGAAGCAGATTTAATTAGAAGAAGAGAAGACTTCAGTGACTTATTATTAGGTCAAAAAGTTCCTACAAGGTTATTAAAATGAGTACAGAAATAGAATTTACAAAAATGCATGCCCTTGGTAACGACTACATCGTTATCAATGAAACTGTCGAAACAATTATACCTGAAGAATCTAAAAATAAAATTAGTGAAGAAATATCCACAAGACGATTCAATGTTGGAGCAGATGGTGTAATATTTGCCTGCAAATCTGACAAAGCCGACGTTAGATTCAGGATTTTCAACAGTGACGGCAGTGAAGCTGAAATGTGTGGAAACGGAATCAGATGTCTTGCCAAATATGTTTATGATAAGGATATCGTTAAAAAAGAAACTATGAAAATCGAAACAATGGAAGATGTTAAAGAAGCAAGACTAACCGTTGAAGATGGTGAAGTAACAAGTATCGAAATCGATATGGGTAAAGGATTCTTTAAACCTGAAGAAATACCTGCGATAGCTCCAAGTGGAAACACAGAAGAATTCATCGATGAAGAAATTGAGGTTGAGGGTGAAAAAATTAAAATGAGTTCAGTAAGTGTTGGAAACCCTCATGCCGTATGCTTTACAGACACCAATATTGAAGACATTAACTTAGACTTCTACGGTCCTCGTATTGAAACTCATGAGGCATTCCCTGAAAAAGTTAACGTTCACTTCGTAAACATTGAATCACCTGAAGAAATCAACATATTGACTTGGGAACGTGGTGCAGGATTTACCTTTGCATGTGGAACTGGTACCACAAGTTGTGTCCTGTTAGGATACAAAATGGGTTTGCTTAACGAAAAAGTCCACGCACACTTATCAGGTGGTGACTTAGACATAACAGTTACTGACCACACAGATTACCTGACCGCTGAAATGAAAGGTAAGGCAGTTACCGTATATGAAGCAACAATGAATGTTGAATTATAATAATTCAACCATCATATTTTTTTATAAAAGTGCATAAAAATGAGAAGAAGAATTAGATTAATAGATATTAACATAGCCATTGTTAAGAGAATATTCCATCTTAGATTTATGGTTGCTGGTTGGAGCAGAAAATCCAAAATCATGGATAAGATCATTAAAAAGACAGTATTTGAACATGATGGAACATATTTTGTACCTAACAATGATAGTGTAAAGAACATTTCTTCTCAAACAATAGATATGAATTATTATATATCAAAACCTGATATGATTGTTGTGCCTAGTGACATAATCAAAAGTGTCATTAACCAAGCAAAAGACATAGTAATCATGAAAAAGTGCCTGTGCAGAAATTCAACAGAATGTACTGATTACCCACGTGACCTAGGATGCATATTCCTTGGAAAAACCACCAGAAAAATTTCCAGAAAACATTGTGTTGAAGCCACTCCCGAAGAAGCAATACAACATTTAGAAAAATGCGAAGAGGCAGGACTAATACATATAATGGGTAGAAATAAAATGGATTCAATATGGATGAATGTACGTCCTAATGAAGAATTACTGACAATATGTAACTGTTGCCCTTGCTGCTGTCTATGGAGAGTCTATCCAAATCTGAGCGACACAATACAAAATGACTTCTACAAACTACCAGGAGTATCAGTAAGCTGTGATGAAGACAAATGCATAACATGCGGTAAATGCAAAGAGGTATGTTTTGCAGATGCAATAACAATAGACAAGAACACCGCAAAAATAAAAGAAGACATATGTATTGGTTGTGGTTCATGTAGCCTACACTGTACTACAGGTGCAATGAAATTAAACTATGAAAAAGAAGATGTTGAAAGCGTCTTTGAAAAAATAAATTCATTAGTAAAAATATAATCATCCCCAAATTACCAGACATATATTGCAAGTGTAAAATTTTACACTACTATTTCTATAATATAGTTAAGAACCTAATTATTGATAATATACTCATGGACCCATTTATTGAAATATGATTTTTTAATAACTTCTTTATAAAATTCTT
>CADBRM010000001.1 GCA_902797085.1 uncultured Methanobacteriaceae archaeon | reverse complement strand
TAATGAATCTACAATTAGTTATAATGTATTTGAAATCAATAATAAAGGTTCTCATTCCAACTTGACTAATATCTGTTTATACAATACTCAGTTAATTCTTTATGGTGCAGATTATATTAATATAGACCATATAAATGTAACTACTGAAAATTGTGCTGGATTAGGTTCTGGAAAAGGAGTGACTTCCATACGTGAAGGTTGTGACTTTATTAATATTACAAACAGTTATTTTTATGTTTATAATAATGGGGGAAGTAGTAACCTTGTACTGGCTGGATCCGGTTTTGTAAATGTGGAAAATAATACTATTCATAGTGAAGGCTTTGTTGGTAATGTAGTGTATTTAAACTTTTATAATGTTGAAAATCAAACTAATCAGTTTATAAATATTACAAACAATAATCTTATTGGTCCTACAGATCCTGCTCAGATATGTTGGTTAATTGCTCTAAATAGTGGAAATGATGTTTTAATTAAAGGAAACAACCTTACTTATACTGGTGATGGAATCATTAATGGAGTACCTAATCTTAGAATTGAAGATAACAATTTCAATAATGTAACAAATATAGAATTATGGACAGATGCAGAAATTATTAACAATACAGGAATACACAATATTAAGGTCACAGGTCCTAAATTAATTACTGGTAATGAAATAAATGGTGATTGTTTTAGACTTTATTGTGGAAAAGATTCTGTTATAAGTAATAATAATATTAAGATAAATAGTAGTGGTTATTATGATAATCTAATAAATTGTGATAAGTTTGTATTTGAGAATAATACTTATGATAGTGTTGGTTCATTAAATATTGTTGGTTCTCATGGTTCAATTATACAAAATAACACAATAACAACCACTGCATATTATTCCATAAATTTAACAAATAGTTCTGCCAATGTTATTAGAAACAATACTTTAATTGCATCCGAATTACGTAGCGATTTTAGTGTTAATGGTCCTGGTGATTATGTAGAAAACAATAATCCAACAACAGATGAATACGATGTTCTTGTTGCCCCAATAAACCTGGCAGATTTAGAGTTTATGTTTATGATGTTCCAAGATATTCCTCCAAAGAACATATACATCTATCTGGAAGATTCTACCTATTCAGGGGATACTATTATTATGGATATTCCTGATAAAACACTTACTATTGATGGAAGTCACTTACATAATGATAATTATGATATAAATAGAAAATTTATAAAAGTTAATCAGGGATCTCTTGTCTTAAAAAATCTTAAAATAGAAGTTTCAAGTGAATATAACGATGGATTTTTATGTAACGAAGCAGGTAATATAACTCTTGAAAATTGTTTCATTAACATTAAAGCACCGACACTATCATCACTCATATATAATCCAAGAAATCCATTAATAAATAATAAGGGTAATGGTTATATATCCATTAAATCATGTACAATAATTAATAATTATGATTGGTACACCACATTAACATCAGCTAAAGAATTATATATTATTGATTCAATTATTTTAGGTTCTGATATTAAACCATATAATGCTGACAATAAACCTGAAACTTTAGATATTAGGCAGAACTATATTAATAGTTATGATAAAATCAAGTATTCTTCTGTTCAAGATGAAGTTGTTGCCATGGTTAATGGTGTAGTTGATTCAAAAAATATAATACAAGTAACGGGTAAGGAAAAAGTAGTTGTTAAATTAGTAGCAGATACTGCAAGCAGCTATGATAATATTATAAATCAATTGGGATATGAAAGTGGCGTCTTCTTAGGTAGTACCAATGAAGAAGTTATAAGTACAACAGGACTGATGTTTAATAAAAATAATGATTATACTATTACATTAGATGAACAAGATGTTGATGAAACCGTAACATTATATGCTTATGTACTTGATAGAGCTAATACTGAGAAAAAGTTGATGGATATAGTAGAGTACGTGCCAACTGAAAAAACAAGTGTTAACATTAATTTAAGTACTTTAACATATGGTGCTGATAATCAAATTATTATTAACATAACTGATGTGGATGGTAATTTAATACAAGCCAGTGGACTTATTGATGTATCAATAGATGGTGAAGAATATACCACATATTACTTTAAAAATGGTGAATTAAAGATTCCATATAAAATTACATCCCCTGATGATATAACAATATTTGTAGCTTATGGTGGAAATGACAAATACTCAAAATCAAATAATACAGCAAGATTCACTCCAATTATTCTAGATATGCCAACAAATATAAGCATAACCGCACAAGCAGAAACAAAAGTAAACAGTACAATACCAGTAACAATAATATTAACAGCAGATGACAATTTACTAACAGGACAGGAAATAATAGTAAGCACATCTATTGGTGATGAAACAGTTGCACTGACAAAAGGATTTATAGTATACCAATACACGCCAGCAACAGTAGGTGAAGAAACAATCACGGTAACATTCAATGCCAACGGTCGCTATCTTGCAAGTAGTGCAAATGCTACAATTTCAGTAACCGAAGACAAGGATGCAATCATCGAAGAACTCAATAATCAGCTTAATGATTTGACCAGTACTGTTGACACTAATATTAGTGTTGATGAGTTCGGTGATGTTATATATAACACTAACTTGACTGTTTCAGGTAGGTTGGTTGATGCTGAGGGCAATGTTTTAGCTGACAGTTATGTTGTAGTTACCTTTAATGGTGATGAAAATATTGTTAAGACTGATTCCAATGGTGTCTATTCCTTTGTTGCTAAGGTCAATAACATGGGTGTCAATAAGGTCAGCGTAAACTATGAGGGTACTGGCAAGTATAATCCTAGTGTAGTTGACAAGACATTTGATGTGACAAAAGCAGATTGTATTGTGGCTGTTGATGAAATCGCAGACACGGTCTATGGTGATAATGTTACTATAACCGGTACTTTCACTAATGTAATGGGTGATGCCCTTATCAATAGTAGGGTTACAGTAACAGTTAACGGTAATGCTCACCATGCAAAAACCAACAGTGACGGTCATTATACTTTAACGGTTAAAGCCAACACTGTAGGAACTAATAATGTGACAGTTGGTTATGCAGGTAACGCTAAATACAACAAGTATACTAGTGATCTTGTAACGTTCAATGTTATAAAATCCGATTGTATAGTAACAATTGATACAATTAATGATGCAGTTTACAAGGACAATGTTACCATCACCGGTAGGTTCACTACTGCTGGTGGTGTGGCACTCAAGAACAGTCAGGTAATAGTATACATCAACGGTGCATCACACACGGTAAAAACAGACAACAACGGAGTATACACAATCATAACTAAGGCAACAGCAACTGGTATAAATAACGTTACAGCAACATACAAAGGCAATGCCAAATATAACGCATACACAAGTGAAATAACAACATTCAATGTTGCAAAAAAAACTGTTAAACTATCAATGGATAAGGTAAACGTTAAAGACAATACTGTAACAGTATCAGGTAAGTTCACGGATAGGGATGGTAAAGTACTTACAAACAGTAAAGTAACAGTTATTCTTAACGGTAAAAAATACTCTGCAAAAACAGACAATGAAGGATTATATACATTCAATACTACAACAACAGACAACATCATAGAATTGACAGTTGTCTATGCAGGAAATGCCAGATACGAAGCTTACACCAGTGACTCATTAACACTGACAAGAGCATGAAAAAAGTGTTTTGATTAAAACGAATAAGATATACTAATAAAATCTTATCCGTTTCTTTTTTTTGATTTTTTTTATATCCTCTGATTTTGCATTTTAGAATATTTACTTATAACTTATAACTATTAACTTTTACTATTATAACTTATAAATAATACCTTTTACATAGAATATAATATTGATATTTATATAATATTTGGAGTTTATAATTATGACAGAAGTTATAACAATATTAAACCAGAAAGGGGGATGTGGAAAGACCACTACTGCCGTGAACCTTTCGGCAGCTTTGGCAACACTGGGAAAAAGTGTTTTGGTCATTGATATGGATCCACAGGGAAACGCTACGACTAGTCTGGGAATACAAAAAAGTGAATTAGAAAACACAATTTACTCCCTATTAACAGGAAAATCTTCTTTTCAGGAATCTGCATGCGAAACTGAAGTGGAAAATTTGTATGTGATTCCAAGTAATATATCATTAAGCGGAGCAGAGATAGAGCTTAGCAAGGAGATAGGATATCCATATATTCTGAATGAAAAGCTTGAAGAATATGAATTGGGTTTCGATTACATCTTCATCGATGCACCGCCATCCCTGGGTATACTAACATTGAATGCATTGGTTGCATCGGACAGTGTTATAATTCCAATCCAGTCAGAATTCTATGCATTGGAGGGTATGGCCGATTTACTTGAAACAATTAAACTTGTAGAATCCAGACTTAAAAGTCCGTGTCCGATTAAGGGTATTCTAATAACATTATATGATGCCAGAACAAGATTGTCCAAGGATGTTTCTAAGAATGTCAATGACTTTTTCAAAGACAGTGAATACATATTCAAGGAAAAGATTCCACGTAATGTGAAACTGGCGGAAGCTCCAAGTTATGGTAAACCATGCATAACATATGATCCGGATTGTCCTGGAACAAAAGCTTACATCAAATTAGCTAAGGAAATTATTAAATTGGAAGGTGAATAATAATGGCAGACAATGCATTGGGTAGAGGTTTGGATGCACTTATTAAAAAACCATCAAAGTCCAAAAAGGAAGATAAACCCAAAAAGACTAAAAAAACAGTAGTAAAGGATGTTGAAGTACCTAAACAGCAAGGACCTAACAGTACTATTATTTTATCCGATGATAAACTTCAGGAAATTAGGGATGATGTTGAAAAAAATCCTAGAATAAGTTTATGGTCATTCAAAAGTGCCGCCTGTTTAAAGTATCTTAAAAAGACAACACCTGAATTTAGTATTAGCAGTGAAGCTTCAGTACTTCTTGAGGAAGCTATTAAAAACAAATATCCTGACATATGGAAATTATTTGATGAAGAATAATTTCATATAACAACAAATTATATCCAAACTAAAGGAAAATTAGTTACGCTATGTAACTAGTTAACACTCTTTTTTTTCATATCAAGGTGCTCTGGTATGAACCACCAACCTTGACGAATATTTTGCATTTATTTATGTTTGCACCTAATTTTTGCAGTTGCCTAAGACTGGTGATTTTTTCTCCCTGGCTTTGCATATGACATATTCGCCTTGCTGACTTTAAGCCGATACCAGGTACCCTGATTAGCTCTTTGTATTTGGCCGAATTTACGTCAATAGGATATTTGTCCATGTGTTCCAGTGCTATCGTGTATTTTGGATCATTAGCGGTGTCCAGGAATCCTTCGTCATTTAGTACTATGTCATCCAATGTATAATTATATTGATTAAAGAGGTATTCTGCCTGATATAACCTGCCGGTTCTTTTTGAATCGTTTGCTTCATGGTTTTCCAGTGGAGTGCCTTTGACCGGAGTGAAGCTACTGAAGTAATTGTAGAGCACGTCATATTTCTTGGTTAGATTATATACCTGTTTTAGAATATCCTCATCGTTTTCCTCATTAGCACCAACAATAATCTGCGTGGTATGTCCACTGCTTGCAAGACTACGGTCCCTTCTGTGTAAATTATCAATCCAGTCTAGTCTCTTGAGTATGTCCTTGTCATAATTTTTTGTGCTTGACAGGTCACTAAGACCATCCCTGGTGGCAGCTTCAATGTTAATGCTCACCCTATCTGCCAGTTGCATGGCATGCTTAATATGGTCTCTGCTACTTCCGGGTATGACCTTGAGATGAATATAGCCCTTATATGAATATTTGTTTCTAAGTATGTGTGCAGCTTCAATCATCTCATCCATAGTGGTATCAGCATCTTTTATTATACCGGAACTGAGAAATAGTCCTTCGACAGTATTGTTTTCATAGTATTTCATGTATATCCTTGCTAAAGCTTCAGGACTGAGACGAGCCCTCTGATACTTATGTTCTATACAGTTGGTACAGTAAGCACAGTCATTGTTACATTCATTGGTCATTAAAATTTTGAATAACGGAACATCCCTACTGCCCGCTTTTGCATGGTATATTCCATCCTTGATTTTATCAGTTTCCTCCAGCACATTATCGACGTTATAGTTGACATAATTGCACCTGTCATAATATGCCGCATCGGATAATAACTGTAAGTCCTTGAATGTACTCATCATTTGGCTCCTAATTTTTATTAAATAATTATATTCAGAATAAGTATATATATTTTTTATTTAATAATATAAATTAATTGGTAAATATTAAAATATTAGGAGGTTAAGCTCATGAGTATTTTGTTAATAATCTTAATTGTTATAATAATTATAATAGCAGGAATAATAGTCAAATTTTATAATGATTTAGTTAACGGTAAAAATCATGTGGAAAATGCTTGGAGTCAAATTGATGTTCAACTTCAAAGACGTAATGATTTAATTCCAAACATAGTTGAAACCGTAAAAGGATATGCCGCACACGAAAAGGAAACATTAAATCAGGTAACACAGGCAAGAGCAAGCATGGCAAATGCAACAACCGTTCAAGAAGTTGCCGAAGCTGATAATATGATTAGTGGAGCACTTAAATCATTGTTCGCCGTAAGTGAAGCATACCCTGATTTGAAAGCTAATCAAAATTTCATAGAATTACAACAGGAATTATCCGATACTGAAGATAAAATATCTTATGCAAGACAATTCTACAACGATTCAGTCCTCAAATATAACAATTTATGTCAACAGTTCCCAAGTAATATAGTTGCAAGCATATTCCATTTTGATAAAGCAGAATTCTTTGAAGCTCAAGAAGGAACAAGAGCAGCACCTAATGTTAAATTTTAATATTATATAAACTTTCTTTCTTTTTTTTTAAAAAAATTACTTTTTCTAATTAAATATCACAATAATTAATAACTATAAATTCTAAATAACTTATTAAATTATAATTATGGTTGGGGGTGTTATTTTTGGATATTAAAAAGGTAATTATTATATCATTATTGTTAACCTTGATACTGGCACCTATATCATTTGCAGATGATGGAGATTATTCAATCTCTATTGCAATAAAGGATATTTTGGTTAATGATGATGGGTCTGCCGTAATATCCGAATCAATAACTTATGACATTGAGGGAAGTGTTAATGGTGTGTATAGGGACATACCACACGACAGTTCTCAAACAATAACTGACGTATCGGTGGAAACGCCCGGTTATTACAATACTGTTGAAGTTATTGAGACCAACGGCAACACGAGGATAAAGGTATGGCTTTACAAGGATGAAGAAAAAAAATTTAAAACATATGATGCAAACGTGGAAGTCACTTACAAATACACTTTCAATAAGGGAGTGAAAATTTATAATGATATAGCAGAACTTCAGTACATGTCTTGGGGTAGCGAATGGAAAAGTAGTGTTGATAAGCTGATTACTAACATTCATATTCCCGGATCTAAGGATGGCACGGAATTCTGGAACAATCCTGATGATTATGTGGTATACAGTAACTGGACTGATGATAACACTCTTTCTACTGAGGTGGAGGGACTGGGTTCATATACCTCATTCGAACAAAGAATCTTAATTCCAAAATCATATTTCAAAAGTTCAGAAAATGCTAAAGTAATAGATATGGATGCAAAAGCACAAATTGAGGCTGATCAGAAAAAATACAAAGACGATAGAGATTTCAAGAATACGATGTCTGAGATAGCTACAGGAATCTTGGGCCTGCTCATGGTAGTGCCTGTAGGAATATACGGATTGTTTGGTAGAGAACCGAAGATTGACTATCATGCAGATTATGAATATGACCTTCCAACAAATTCGTCAGCAGTAGAAGTGAATTCTATAGTCAACGGTGAAGTGGGAAGTATAACTGATGATGCAATGTATGCAACACTGCTTGATTTGATTGACAGAAAAATCTTTAAGGTGGTCTTCAGCAATGAGGATGATACAGTACTGAGATTGACAAATACGGATACAAGCAATCTAAAGTCATTTGAGAAATTATTGATAAATTTCATATCTAAGTTTGAAAGAAATGGGGACATATCCTTAAAGACAATAGCAGACACGGGAGATCCATATGAATTTAAGGATTTCAGGGAAACATGGAAAAAGAACACTTCAGAGGCAGTACCTGAATCACTGATAGAGAGGTATTTCATTGATGAAGGTTCAACATGGTTCTCACTATTGGCTTTTGCAATGTTTGCAATAAGCATACTCCTGTTTGTAGCATTGCTAATTATTGAGGTTTCTCCAAAATATAATGCTATACTGTTCATAATATCTATATTGATGTTCATAGAATCAATAGTGATGATTTGCATACCTAATACAGTACCTGGACGATGGACACCGGAAGGAAAAGAGTTTCATGACAAATGGAAAAATTTCGAAGAATACATTAAGGATTTCAGCTTAATCAAGGAAAAGCCTCCGGCATCAATACAGGTATGGGGAAGATACCTGGTATACGCAGCAGCATTAGGCTGTGCTGATGAGGTATCAAAAAACATGAAAAAGTACTTCGATATAGCAGGAGTACCTGAGGAATATTTCAATAGTTCCGATGCATTGCTCTTTGCATACTACGGAGGATTCAATAACTTAGACACTACATTCGCAGCACTAACACCATCCGATTCCGGTTCAGGCGGAATAGGAAGTGTAGGCGGTGGCGGATTTGGTGGAGGTGGAGGTGGAACCTTCTAACTTTCACCACCATACTTTTTTTAGAAAAATTTATTATTCACTTTTTTTATATAAATAAACAACTATTAACTCTTAAAGGAATGATTTAAGATGAAATCAGACAACAATAGGATGAAATTATTTATTTCAATACTTTTATTGTTAACATTAATATTGATGTCACTGTCAACTGTAGCGGCAGGAACATACTCCTTGCCAGATGCTAAAGAATACATTACAATACAGGATGATGGTATAACAACTGTAGAGGATTCAATAACCTATTCCATCTCGGGTCAGGTAAATGGTGTGACAAGAACAATACCCCTAAGCGGACAACAAAGTGTAGAGGACATTACAGTAGAAACACCAGGATATTATAATACGCTGGAAGTGCAGCAAGACAGCACTAAGGTGACACTGAAAGTATGGTTGTACAAGGATGAAGCAAAAACACAGAAAGTCTCGGATGAGGATGTTAATGTAATCTTCCATTATAACATACTGAAGGGAGTTAAACTCTACAACGACATTGCAGAATTCCAGTATATGTCATGGGGAACCGGATGGGATCAGCCAGTAGGACAGTTAACGACATATATCACAATACCTGGAACAAATACGGACACAGAATTCTGGAACAACCCCGAAACCTATGTTAAAAGCAGCTATTGGAACAGGGACAACCAGCTGTTAACAACATACAATAATATTCCAGCTCAGACAGGAGCGGAACAGCGTATATTGATGCCAAAATCATTTATAAGAAGTACTGAAAATGTCGATTTAATAAATAAGGATGCAAAGGCACAAATAGAAAAGGATCAGAAGGATTATGCAAATCAACAATCATTCAATGATATACTCTGGTCAATACCTGCATTTCTATCAGCAATACTTATACTGACACCATTAGGAATGTATTTTAAATGGGGAAGAAGTCCTAAAATACTGTACAATGCAGATTATGAAAGTCAGATACCAACGAACGATTCACCTGCATTTATTAATGCAATGATACCTGGAATAATAGAAGAAGTGGATGTTAATGCATTTACTGCAACATTACTTGACCTTATAGACAGGAAATACTATAAGATGATAACAAGTACAAAGGAAGACACGATAATACGAAGACTAAATAAGGATACCGGTGATTTGAAGTTACATGAAAGCGACATAGTGGACTTTTTCAAACGATTTGAAGATGAAAAACAAAGAATATCATTAACGAGCATAAGCAAAGAAAGTGGTGCATTAAGTCAATTCATGAATGCATGGAAAATAGATGCACTAAGGGATGTTCCGGTAACAAGAGTACGTCAGCTTTATGATAAAAGCAAGGAAAACCTGATGTCCGGATACAATATTCTGGCAATATTCCTTGCAATAGCATTCTTACTGGGACTGTTGATGTTCGGTTCAGGACCATTAGTAACAGTAGGAATAATATTGTCAGTTATACTGATAGTAGAGCAGATAGTCATATTCTTCTTTATTGACACACCATTGGGTACGTGGACAAGGGAGGGAAAGGAATTCCATGACAGATGGAAAAACTTTGAAAAATACATTAGGGACTACAGCTTAATAAAGGAACGTCCGCCAGAATCAATACAGGTATGGGGAAAGATACTGGTATATGCAACAGCACTTGGATGTGCAGATGAAGTATCAAAAAACATGAAAAAATACATAAAATATAGCAACATATCCGAATCAGTCTTATACGACAATGACGTGGTATCCATGGGATATCTGTGGGGATTCAACCATATGAGAACGGCCTTCCTACCGATAGGAATATCCAATCCCAACTTAGGGGACACGGGATTTGACACAGGATCATTTGGTGATATAGGAGGACCTGGTTCCGGTGGATTCGGTGGAGGGGGAGGCGGAGTGTTCTAAAGCACTTACACAAAAATAGATAGTATCCTCCCCTCCTTTTTTTTTATTTAAAAAATCAAGATTAATCTATTAAAGAATTATATTGTTGTCTTTACCACAATTTGGACACAATCCTTCCTTCAAATTATTTTTTATATGATAATAGTCCCTTTCTATTATTTCTTCTGAACATTCACTGCAATATGTGTTGTCAAAACGGGACGGATAAGTGTTTCCAGCATAAACATAATTCAAACCCTTATCTAAAGCATTCTTACAAGCTTCAAATACCAATTCATCACTTGTAGCTTCAACGTTCATTAATTTGTATTGTGGGTAGAAGGCTGAGAAATGTAATGGAATGTCACAAGACAGACTTTTGATATAATCTATCACTCCATTTATTGATTCCCCGTCACTGTTGTATCCTGGAATAATCAGCGTTGTCACTTCAACATGAATTTCATGTGTAAAATAATATTTTATGCTTTCAAGCACATACTCTAATCTTCCACCACATACAGTCTTATAAAATTCATCTTTTGAACTTTTTAAGTCTACATTCACTGCATCCACAAAATGGACTAGCTTTTCCAAGGTTTTCCCGGATGTGTAACCGTTGGTGACCAGTATGCTTTTGATATCATATTCCCTGGCTATTTTTGCAGTGTTGATTATCCATTCAGGGTGGATACTTGCCTCATTGTATGTCCAGGATATGCTTTTTAACTTGTTGTCCAATGCCATTTCCACAATTTCCTCCGGAGAGTAGCTTCTTGTGGGAACAGATGATGCATCGGCGGGTTGTGCAATGCTATGGTTTTGACAGTTTAAACATCTTAGGTTGCATCCCAATGTTCCAACGGACAGCGTTTGAGTGCCAGGCATGAAGTGGTATAACGGTTTCTTCTCTATGGGATCTATCGCTATTGCGGTAGTTTCTATAATGTTCTCATCAAGACCGGAACTACGTCCACAAACCGTTTTTCCATCCAGGTCGCAATTATTGGGACAGATATCGCATTTATTCATTTTAATCATCTTTTAAATGTTCATAACCTCTAACTGAAATATTTTCCTCTTTTCCTTCCTTAATCAGGGTAATTTTTCCACTATCGTTTGTTCTTCCTATTATGTGAATGTCGAGCTGGTCGGAGTGCCTTGCGTATTCCTCTTCATCCAAGGTCAACAGTAGTTCAAATTCTTCTCCGAAATGCAGTAAGTATTCCATGAGGTTCTTGTAATTTCTTTTAGATACTTCCTCTATCGTCTTGTCATAGGGTAATTTTTCATAATAAATTTCAAACCCTATATCGGGGTTTTTATCACTAAGATGACCTAATTCTACTGCCAATCCATCTGTTATGTCGGTTATGCTTGTTGCTATTTCAGGATATTCTCTCAAAACTTCTGACGTATCTATAGGCAAGGTTGGTTCTAGAAGGCTTTCAATGATTCTGTCATTGTTTTCATTGCTGATGTCGTTTAGGTATATTAAGTCCAAAGCGGCGGCGGGACTGCCAAGGTTTCCGCTGACTCCTATAAGATTACCCTCTTCAATGTTTGTTTGCAGCTTAACGTTTTTATCTGCAATTCCTATGCTGGTGCCGCATAATATCAGTTCACTATTCTCATTGATGTCGCCTCCTATCAATGTTATACCGTAGTGCTCACACTTTGATAGAATTCCATCCGTCAAATCTTCATATTCGGATAATGTCATTGTCGGTGGAAGACCCATGGATATTAGTATTGAGGTTGGCTTGGCATTCATTGCCAGTATGTCACTGACATTTACAGTTACCACCTTTTGTCCTCTTTGGTATGATGTCATTTCCTTAGGAAAATGAGAATGTTCTATCAGCATATCAGTTGATACAACCGTATACTCAGAGGAATTTTTTATTAAAGCAGCGTCATCATGGTAGCTGTCTTTAATGTTCATGTCACTTATATCCAAACTGCTGTCCCTTTTGTCCAGTAATATTTTTATAAGTTTCTTTTCTCCGAGTTCAGAAATAAATTTATCTTTCATAGTGATATGTTTGTTGTAAAAGGTATATAAAAAAAATTAATGTTGTGGGAGGTTATTATTTTTCTGTTTTTATAAATGTGGATTTACTCTTTCAGCTATTATATCAACAATAGCCTCGTCTGCACCTAATGGTTCAGTGTAAATTATTTCTCCATCAAACTCAACGGTTTCTGCTTCTTCATCATGATGATGGTGGTGATGGTGATGTCCATGCTCTTCTCCATGATCATGGTGATGGTGGTGGTGATGACCATGTTCGTGGTCATGTCCTAATTCCTTTTCAATGTCTGCAGGTTCTAAACCGAGAATGGTAGGTATATCCCTTTTTGTGTGCATTCCATGTGCTAAAAATACAGGGGTTACAATAATTCTATTTACACCACTTTCTTTTAATTTATTAAATGCTGTTGGTATGTTTGGTTCTGCTAATTCCATGAAACCTACTTCAATATTGTAATCTGGCTGTGTTTGAGCATATTTTTCTGCAATTGCACGTACAACTTCTTTGTTGTAAGGTAATCTGCTACCATGTCCTATTAATAATACTCCAGTATCATTCTTTGAGTTTGAATTTGTATCCATATGATATTACTCCTTCTTTGCCTTCTTCACGTATTTTTCTAAATACTACCTCTACTTCGTCTCCTATGTTTAGCTGTTCTAAATCACAGTCGACAATTTGTGCAGTAACTTTTGCACCTTCATCTAATTCAATGATTCCTACAGCGTAAGGTGAATTGTTTTTGAAATCGTCTGTTGCTGCATGAATTATTGAGTAAGTGTATATTTTTCCAGTTCCTTTAAATTGGAGGTCTTCTATGTCACCATGGCTTCTACAATTTGGACAAACAACTTTCTTTGGGAAAAATGTCTCATCACAGTTGTTACATTTAGTACCTATTAAATTATATCTTTGATCGTTATGACGCCATCCTTTAATAATGTCACTCATATAATTTCCTCCGTAATAATAAATTATAGTAATTTTAATTATTCTTAATTAATATATTTACCTAACCTCTATTTATTATTAATTATTGAAACCTTATTATCAAATATATACTTCGTTATTTTTAATACTATTTAATACTTTTTACCTTAAAATAGAGGTAAAAGTAATAACGATTAGCAGGTATTAATAAAAAACAAGATTATTTAAGCTAAATATTATAATTTGTTTTGATTAGGCGTCTCTTTAAAAATATTATTAAAAAATTAATATTTGGAAATAAAAATATATCTATAGTGAATTTTGTTAAGGGGTGAGTATATGGATAAGATAGTTCATTATTCTATTATTGATAAATTGTCTTGTGATGATATTTTGTCTGTTTCTATTAGAATAACGGTCAGGGATTTTCCTGTTACGGAGATTTTAGAGTATCATAATGAGGGAAAATGGTCTGAGGACATCTCCAATATCAATAGAACTTATAATGATTCCGATGTTCAGGAGCAGTGGGAAAATTTTCGTTCAAGGTTGCTGGATTTCCTGGAAGACGGAAACATCAGGGTTATTATGGATATAATGACCGGTGATGATGAGTATTATTCTGGAAAGTATAAGATTAAAGTCGATGTTACTTCTTATGAACTGCTTGAATAATCTCCATTTACTTCTTTTTTACTACTATTTTTTAAACATTGTATATTTTTATCAACATATTTATAAATAATTATCAACATAATAATATTACAAAACATTATGAAAATTATTAAAGACAATAGGGGTTATGCTACAGGTATCATTATGTTGATTCTGTTGATTCCAATACTGCTGCTATTGGTAATAACGATAGAGGAATATGAACATGATGTAAACAGTACTGTAGAAAGCCTAGAATCAAACAAGATAAAAACATCAACAGAAAATTTTGAGGAAGAGTTAATTCTATTAACCAAACAGTCCCTGCATGAAGTAAGCCTGGATGTAATAGGCAGTGGAAGGGCTCTAACCAACAGTAGAAAAGAATTGAAGGAGGTACTTCAGAGCAAGGTTGACAATGCCACCACAAGATTTTTGGAGAACAATATTATTATCAGCTGTCACATAGATGGAATTGATTCATCTGACAATCCGTTTGATATTGAAGTACATTATTCCTTGGAAGCCACACTCAACAGTTCCAAGTCAAAAATCAGTAAAAAGGAATGCAGACTGGTCGAGATAACCGATGCCGACTATCCCGTTTATGATCCGTTACCGACATTGAAAACCGGTGCGGTATTTGATGATGACAGGGTGTACTACCTTAATAGATTATCCGGTTACATAACCTTGGATGCCGGTGAAGCATATTCCAATGCCGTTCAGCCAGTAACTGTTAGGCAATGTCCCTATAACACTTATCCCGAGCATGGTAATCATAATAACACTATGCTTAATTGTATAAAAAACCATTATTATCATAACAGTCATGACGGGTTATGTCTGCTGTGCCGTTTAGAAAATAGGACTTCCTGTAAAGATTATGGATTTGAAACATTCATCATTCCTACAGTAGTAATGGAGCAAGCACCAGCATCAATTGACCATGTCCTGTTAAACGACAAAAACGCACAATATAATGGAAATAACATAAGATTGGACAATAATACCATCATTTATCTGGATAATGGACACAAGGTGAAATATGGATTATGAACAGCAAGGGACAAATAATGATAGAATTACTATTCTATCTTATAATAATTTTATTAATCTTGTCAGTAGTGATTTATCTGATGGCAACATTGGACGATAATCAGGTTACAAGAATTAACAGCAGAGAATTAAACAACATTCTGGAGGACAGTATTGCAACATTGACTGAAACAACAGGAAAGCCCAGCAATTGGGACAAAGATATTAACAATGTAGTGACAGTAGGATTAAGGTCTAATGACAATTCCCTGATAAGTTATAATAAGCTGATGCAGCTAAAAAGCAACTATCGGCTGATGAACAGTTACTTTCCTAGCGGTGTTGATTACTCATTAACGTTATATCCCAAAAACAGTCCGAATGACAGGGTCTTAATATCGGGTAGTGAATATTTGGATAATCGAAAACAGATACGGTCTAAAAGCGTGGAAGTGGTCTTTGATTATGATTACACCATCATTCCTTTCAATAACAGGAGTGACACGGATATCTGTCCATTAAACCATAACGATACATGGGCATGTAAGGCATTAACGATAGGTGATACTTCATTATCTAATGGGGAATACTATATAGTAACAGATACCTCGGCATCCTATCAGTTAACCAACACGTATTCTCAAAACGTTAGCGGAAAGTCTTCGGGTGTAACAAATATAAACGATGACTTAGAAAGATTAGTTACAGCAGACAACCAAACAATATATTTGCACATATGCACTAAAGATAACACTACTTCATTGGTATATGATACAAATAACAGACAGGAATTTTTAAATTCTGTCATTAAACCGGAAATTTATATTTTAAATATGAAAGTAGCAATATAACACATCACAATAAACTCAAAAAAAACATAAAATAGACAATAAGAATCAACTACCTCTCTAAAAATAATACTCTTCAATAGGAAATGTAACAGTGAAAGTAACGCTGACAACAAAAGCACGGGCAAAATAGTTACTGGTGGAGAAGTTGAAATACTTGATAAATATGGAAACACAATAGGAACAGGCAGCATGGATACTACTGGAATGCAGTCATAACCCCCAATAGACGGTAAGGACATTACCTAAATTACACCAAAACTGAAACAGGCAGTACTGATGTAAAATTGCAATTACACCATAACGCATGACTTGCCTGTAGGAGAAGACACCATAACAGTGGAATTTGCTGGAACTGATGATATGAGGAGTGATAAAATGGAAAATGATAAGGTGCTGGATGCCTTTAATGCCGCATCAAGTGATTATGATAAGTATAGAAAACAGGCAATACCAAATATGGATATTTACTATAACACAGTAATAAAACTCACACAGGAATATGAAAATCCCAAAATTTTGGATTTGGGGGCAGGAACAGGTATTTTAACAGAATTGTTATACAAACAACACCCCAATAGTGAAATCACATTGGTGGACCTCTCCGAGGACATGCTTAACATTGCAAAAGAAAAATTCAGGGAACATGATTTCAGGTATGTCATAGCCGATTATTTAAGGCACGATTTTGAGGAAGAATACGATATAGTAGTATCCTCATTATCGATTCATCACTTGACGGATGAGGAAAAGATAGTATTATACACCAAAATCTATAACATACTCTCACAGGGGGGAGTATTCATAAATGCTGACCAGGTGAATGGAGCAACTGACTACACTGAGCAGATATACAAAAAGCAGGATGCCGACCATCTGGATAAGCAGAATATTCCCGAAGAGGAAAAACAAATTCTGCGCGACAGAAGGAAGCTGGATAAGCCTGCAAAACTGTCTGATACAATAAGATGGTATGAGGATATAGGTTACAAAAATGTTGACGTATATTACAAGTACTACAGATACTTTGTAATAGCAGGAGAAAAATGAAAAAATCCTGATTAAACTCCCTTTTTTTCCTATTTTTTGATGTATATCCTTATTCTTGATGTAAATATTTGTACACTCTTTAAAGCAGTCTTATATTTTAAATATTGGGAAATACAAATATATCAGTAGAGAACATGAACAAAGAAAATAACACGGACAAAAACAACTTTTTTAATAGGCTTGACGGAAAACAGATACTGAGAAATTACATCATATTGGTAGTGGGCTTATTTATAATGTCATTTGGAGTAGCACTGTCCGTAATATCCGATTTGGGAACAACACCAATATCATGTATTCCCAACGTGCTAAAGTATGCAATACCCCTGTCATTGGGTATGATAACTATAATCTTTAATTTTCTGTTGATTGTTATACAGGTAATAATTCTAAAATCAGATTTTCAGAGGAAACAGTGGATGCAACTGGCAGTAACGGTAATATTCGGTTACTTCATAGACTTTGCACTGGAAATATTAAAGCCAATACAGCCTGCAGACTATATGGGCCAATGGATTCTCTGTCTGATAAGCTGTTTTGTAATAGCATTGGGAGTTTATTTTGAAGTTGCATCTAACGCAATAGTACTGCCCGGAGAAGGGGTGTCATTGGCAGTAAGGCACGTGACGGACATAGAATTCGGGAAGATAAAAACGGCATTCGACACTTCAAATGTTATTATTGGGGCCACCCTATCCATATTCCTATACGGAAGCTTCCAGGGAATAGGCTTGGGGACAATATTTGCGGGAATAGTTGTGGGATATATAGTGCGTTTCTACAGAAGGGTCTTTGAAAAATATTTAATAAAAGGGTAAGTGTCATAAAAAAAGTAATAGGTAGAAAAAAGTTTCTACTAACTAATCTCCTATATCATATTCGGATAGCCATCTGGCTTCTTCTTCCTGTGAATAGAATACTTTATCGTTTTGTGGACTGTAATATGGATAATTCTCTCTTACAGCTACTTTTTTACCATTATATACCATATCCACATAATTTCCGGCTTCATTAACTGAGTAAATTTTCTGATTGTTTGAGTCGTCGTTGCTGTCGGATCTGTTGGTTGAATCGTTTTTATCACTTGTAACATTTATTGCAACGATTTCACCGGTATTTGCATTCATGGTAGCATTACCTATAGGCGTAGCTTCATGGGTATTTTCATCACTTTGTTCGATAGTGATGTTATAGTAGGGTGTGCCATCTTCAAGATAACCTGTTACGTTATAGTAGGCATTTTCGATTGAATAATTGTTTTTAAGTTCCATGTCCATAATGGATCTGGCCTGGTTAACTGATAATTTTGGCATTACTCCCTTAATAGGGGTTGGCTCATCACCGGTTTCGCCTCTTACGGCTCCACCATCAAATCCATATCCATCCTTATCGTTACCTACAGGACCTTTGTCACCGTTTACTTCAAAAACACCATACCATCCGTAGTCATCGTAAACGTCAACGACATACAATGGAGTTCCATCTTCAAGATAGGTTAAAGTTGCATTTGCCGTGTAGTTGAGGTATGAATCACCAAGTTTTAAGATTCTGACAACTTCCTTTTCTATTTCATCCTTGGAAATTTTTGGCGTTCTGTTATTCAGGCCGTTTTTGGAAGATTCCTTAATTTTGTTTGAGCTTGACTGATTTCCTATTACAATGTTTCCTGAGTTGTTTACTTTATCTATTACATCATCCTGCGTGCTGACAGTATTAGCATCTGTAGCATTATCTCCAAGATTTACTGAATCAAGTATTGATCCATTGCTATCGGAGTCTACGACACTAATACAGCCGGATACAGATACTACTCCTACTACTATAAGCAGCATTAATATGGCTGTTAATTTTTTCATAGTAAAAACCTCTTATATATAATTTCTATTTCTATGTATATTTTTAATGTTATTTTCTATTTCTAGGCTTATGATTATATTTTATTTAATTATTTCAATGATAATATTGTAAAGTCTAATCGGAATATGTCCGATAATTTATAATATTATCTACTATAGGATTGTATTAAGATATATAAATACTTTTGTTAGAATTATATTTAATTACAAATTTTAGCATGAAAACAATGCTTTTCATTCATATTTTTATAATTTTTTGTGATTTTAACAAAAACTTTAACAAAACCTGCTAAAATCACAACATTAATAAGTATTCTAAAATAAATAATAAAATAACTACTATTTTTTATGAGATGACAATATGGACGTAACAGATAAAAAGATATTGAGCCTGCTGTCAGAGAACGCAAGAGCATCAATATCATCAATTTCCAAGAAAACAGGAATACCCAACTCGACAGTATCAAACAGGATACATAAGCTTGAAGAAAAGGACATAATAGAACAGTACACAACAATAATAAATCCGGAAAAGATCGGAATAAACGTTACGGCGGTAATAATAATTCAAACTGAAACAGAAAAACACGAAAAAGTGGAAATTGAATTACCGAAGCTTGAACGTGTATCACAAGTCTATAGCATTTCGGGCGAATATGATATTCTGATAAAGGTATGGGCAAAAAACCTGGAAGAACTAAACGAAATAATCAATTCCCAGATAAGAACAATAGACGGAATTGAAGAATTAAGAGAATTAATAGTAATGGAAAGACTTAAAGATGAACAATTAAGGGTCAAATTAGATTAACCATTACATATTGGTGGTGAAACAATGTATCTTACGGAACTTTTATCAAAAAACGTTTTTGATAAGGACAATCAAAAATTGGGTAAGATCAAGGATGTGGTAATATCTCCCGACAAAACATACCCAAAGATCGAGGCAATTAAAATAAAAGCAAATGGTGAATATTATTTTATACCCTCATCGTACATAGAAGATATAAACACTACAAAGGTATTACTGACAACGCCACTGGAAGACATAAGACAATACCCCAAACAGGATTCCCAGATCAAGCTTTCCCGTGACATACTTGACAGACAGGTAGTCGACATGGAAGGAAGTAAAATCAGAAGGGTAAATGATGTGGAAATATCCTATAAAAACGGCAATTACTATATCATCGGTGTGGACATAGGAGTCAACGGACTGTTCAGAAGGTTGGGAATGGGAAAGTTCTCGAAGAAAATCCATCCGGAGGACAATATCATATCATGGAAGGACATAGATTCACTGGACTTCACCAACCTGAAGCTGAAGGTATCCAAGAACAAGCTGACACGACTCCATCCTGCTGACATTGCAGAGATAGTGGACGATCTTGGAATTTCAGATTCAATGAGCATACTCAACTCCCTCGACGATGAATCTGCAGCAGATGCATTTGAGGAAATCTCTCCAGAAAAACAGAAAACGATACTTACAGAAATGGAGGAAAAAGAGGCAGCAGACCTGGTTGATGAAATGTCACCTGATGATGCAGCAGACCTTCTTGCAAGCATATCCGACGAAAAGAAAGAGGAAATTCTCGACCTGATGGATCCGGAGGAATCACAGGAATTAAGGGAATTGCTCGAATATCCCGAAAATACGGCCGGAGGTATAATGACAACCGAATACGCTTCAGTGATTGGAAATCAGTCAACAGGAGATGTCATGAAAGAAATAAGAAAGATAGCCGACGATGTGGAAACGCTCTACTATATTTACATACTGTCCTCTGATGAACACTTGGAGGGTGTGGTAACAATAAGGGAGTTACTGCTAAGCAGCGATGATACTGACATCTATGACTACATGAACAAGGACCTTGTGTCGGTAAACGTCAACGAAGAGGAAAATGAAGTGGCAAAGATCATTGCAAAATATAACCTGATAGCACTTCCAGTGCTGGATGATGAAGAGAAGATGAAGGGAATTATCACGGTAGACGATGCAATAGACATCATACTGCCAACGGCCTGGAAGAAAAGATTGCCGAAAATGTTTAGATAAAAATAGGGGAGGATTGATTAATGACAATGATGGATACCTTTAAGCAGTGGTTAAGGAACTATCCCACCATACTGTCCATAATAATATTCATGTCCGTACTGGGACCGGGTCTGATAACTGCAATGGTAGACAACGACTGTGCAGGTATATTGACATATTCCCTTGCGGGGGCACAGTATGGATATAACCTCATATGGACATTCATACCAATGATTTTCTCCCTCATAGTCGCACAGGAGATGGGAGTACGTATGGGTATAATCTCCGGAAAGGGACTTGCCAGTCTGATACGGGAAAAGGTTGGAGTAAAACTGACGATGTTCATCATGATAGGACTTCTCATCGCAAATTTTGGAAACACGCTTGCGGAATTCTCCGGTATAGTGGTGTCATCGGAAATATTTGGAGTACCTCCACTCATATCTGTAGGGGTATCCGCTATACTCATATGGCTGCTGGTAATCAAGGGCAGCTACAAGAACGTGGAGAAGATATTCATAGTCCTGTCCCTGATATACATTTCATACATCATTGCAGGATTGATGGCAAATCCGGACTGGGGAAGTGTGGCCTCATCTGTTGTTCCTCAAATACACTGGGAAAAGGATTACATTGTAATGGTGGTTGGGCTTATAGGTACCACAATAGCACCATGGATGCAATTCTACCTGCAGTCTTCAGTAGTTGAGAAGGGAGTCAGTCGTGATGAACTAAAATATTCAAGGGCGGAATCGATAATCGGACCAATGTTCACGGGTGTGGTGGCACTGTTCATACTGATTGCATGTGCAGCCACAATAAATATTGCAGGAACACCCGTAACAGACGTACAGGACATTGCACATGCACTCATACCTGTAGCCGGACAATATGCCGGATTCCTGTTCGGACTAGGATTTCTGAACGCATCATTGTTCAGTGCAATAATATTGCCCCTGTCAACTGCATACTACGTGTGCGAAAGTCTGGGATTTGAAACAGGAATATCAAAGGACTTCAAGGAAGCACCAATGTTCCATGGACTATATGCCGGAATGATATTTATCTGTGCAATACTGATACTCATACCAAACATTCCGCTAATGGACATACTGCTGTTCTCACAGGTAATAAACGGTATACTTCTCCCGGTGATACTGGTACTGATGCTGCTGATAATCAACGATAAAAGCATCATGGGGGAATACGTTAACTCAAAATGGTATAATGTCATATCCTGGGCAATAACGGTTATAATAACAGTACTTGTAATAATACTTGTTGTGACAAGCTTTGTCTGACCCCCACTACCTTTTTTTTTTATCCGGCCGTAAAACACTATCATGTATACGTACAACTTTTCCAACCGGCCGATATAGATATACTTATAAACTATGAATGTTATAAATATAATATAATGTTAAAACATAGGATAAAATTCTTGTAGTATTAATTGGAATATACAAGAAGGATTATGTTTATAATGTAAAACTAATTTCTTTCTTAGCTCTAAAGGAATTAATAAGAAGAAATAACTCATTAAAAGATAATTAGAATTTAGTATTCAAAAATAATAATTAGTTATGCTAATAATTAGCTGTTAGTCAAAACCTATACGACTACAAATAAAACCTAATATTGTGAATAAAACCTATAACTCACAAAAAACCTATAATAAATTCTATTAATTAAAATGAGATGATAAAAGATGAAAAAATCAAAAGGATTTAAAAGTCGATCAAGATATAAACTTAAAAAAAGTATCAGACCAAAACGAG